>NZ_JBEHZD010000554.1:0-4878 GCF_040240285.1 Streptomyces sp. HSW2009
GGCGGGGGGGGCGGGGGCGGCCCCTCTGGGGGGGGGGCTCTGGGGGGGCGGGGGCGAGTCCCCCGCCAGCGGGGGGGGGGGGGGGGGGCGGGCGCGGGCGCGGGGGGGGCGCGGGGGGGGGCCCACCGCCTTGCTCCAAGGGCTTGATGCACGGTCCAACTCTTGTGATTCCAGGAGGAATTGACATGGCAAGCACTCGCACCGCCCGCGTTCTGGCCGCCGTCGCCGCGCTTCCGATGGCCATCGTCTTCATGGGCGGGGTGGCCCAGGCGGACAGCGGAGCGATCGCGGCCGGACTCTCGCGTGCCGAGTCCAACGACGGTGACGCCGCACTCATCGGCAGCGGCGCGGGCCTGAACCTCGGCAATTCGACCACCACCCAGCAGGTGGCCAACGGCTCGGGTGCGACGAACAACAACAACACCGCGAACGTCATCGGGTCGGGCATCACGCCGATCAGCCAGCACAACACGAACGTGAGCTTCGGGCCGCTGTGGTGAGGCCGGCCCGGGGGTGCCAGTTCGGTGACGTCGGCCCGGTGAGGCCGGCCCCGGAGGTGCCAGCCGTGGTGATGCCATGAGGCTGACGTGAGGTGATCGGTGGCGGGGGGGCGCCCCCCCGCCGGCCCCCCCCGCGCCGGGGTTTTTGCCCCCCCCCCCCCCCCCCCCCCCCCCCCCCCCCCCCCCCCCCCCCCGCGACTGTTTTCTCCCCCCGCCCCCGACTGCCCCCTGCCCCCTGTCCTCCGTTCCCTGCGTCCCTGTCTCCCGCGCGTCCCCGCGTCCTCGTCTTCGTTGCCGCTGGCGTTGTTCGCTGGTGGCCGGCTCGGGAAGTGGGGGCGGGCGTCGGGGCGGAGGTCTGCGCAATCGGCCTGCGGGGACCTCCGCCCACACATCCGGCCTGAGCCCCTGGCCCGCCTGGCCGGCCCACACGCGTGGCCCGCACCACCCGTGCCCGCGTGGCCCGCGCAACCGGCCCGCGCAACCGGCCCACGCATCCACCCCGCGCATCCCGCCCCACCCCGGCCGCCCCGCATCGCACGTCCGGGCTAGGTCAGGCGGGGGGATCGGGGGCAGACGGCTGAACGGTAGGCGTGTCTGCCGGCGGTGGCGGGTGGTGGTGCCTTCACTCGGTTTATGGGACGAACGTATGGCATGCGCGGGCGTGGCCCGCGGTCTTGGCTCTTTCGGTACCGGTGGTTGCTGAGCGTCGGGTGGGGCGTGGGTGCCCGGTCGCGCCGCGGCGTACGGCTCGGGCGGGAGCCCGGGGCCCACGGGCCGGTGAGCGCGGCGCGGCCCCGGCGGGCGGCTGCGGGGGCGGCCCCCGGGCCCGCGGGGGGGCGGGCCCCCCGGGGGGCCCCCCCCCCCCCGGCCCCGGGGCCGGGCACGCCACACCGGCGCGCCCGGCCCGGTCGCGGGTTCGCCCCGGGGGAGCGGGGAACGTGCGCGGGACGCGTGGGGATGTGCGTGGTTGTGTGGGGCTGTGCGGACGTGCGTGGAGACGTACGAGGTCGTACGAAGCCGTGCGGACGTGCGTGGAAACGTACGAGGTCGTGCGGAAGCGCGGGAAGATGTGCCGGGTCGTACGGGGCCGTACGCGGCGGTCGGGGACACAGACGCGGATACGGGTACGGAATGCCGGAATGCCGGAGCGCCGAGATGCCGAAGGCGCGATGCGGAGGCCAGACCAGGCCGCGCCGCGGCGCCGGGCGCAGGCCCCCCGATGTGGCCCGCCGAGGGCGCCGCCCACGAGCCGGTACGCCCCGGCGGACGGCGGAGCGCCGGCGTAGGGCGACACCGCCAGACGACCGAGCCGGCGGGGGCGCACGGAGTGGTAGGGGGCGCGGCCGGCGGCGCGGGGAAGCTGGCCAACTCGGGCCATCGGCCTCATATCGGCGCGGAGATCGGGCGCGCAGCAGAAGCCGACTGACCGGATTGTGGACGAAGTCTTCCGCTGAGCGAACCCGCTCGCTAGCGTTCCCCCACGCACACGCCCCGTGGCAGCGCCGCCGCGGAGCGCGGCCGGTGCGTGCGAACCGCGACCGGTGGCCTCGTCCGGCGCGCTGCCGATGGGACCGGTGGCGCGGCAAACCGGAACGCCACCCCTCACCCGAGAAGGGGGCGTCGTGACCGCGGAGACCTCTCAGACGCTCGACCGAGGACTACGTGTCCTCAAATTACTCGCCGACACCGATCACGGGCTGACCGTGACGGAACTGTCCAACAAGCTTGGCGTCAACCGCACCGTCGTCTACCGACTGCTCGCCACGCTGGAGATGCACGCCCTCGTCCGCCGCGACATCGGCGGCCGGGCCCGGGTCGGGCTCGGCGTGCTGCGCCTGGGCCGCCAGGTCCACCCGCTGGTGCGCGAGGCGGCCATGCCCGCCCTGCGCGCGCTCGCCGAGGACATCGGGGCCACCGCCCACCTCACCCTGGTGGACGGCGCGGAGGCGCTGGCCGTCGCCGTCGTCGAACCCACCTGGACCGACTACCACGTCGCCTACCGGGCCGGCTTCCGGCACCCGCTGGACCGCGGCGCCGCCGGGCGGGCCATCCTCGCCGCCCGCAACGGCCTCGCCGACAGCGGGTACGCCCTCACCCACGGCGAACTGGAGGCCGGCGCCTGTGGCGCGGCGGCCCCGCTGCTCGGGGTGACCGGCATCGAGGGCAGCGTGGGCGTGGTCATGCTCGCCGAAGCGGTGCCCGAGCGGGTGGGCCCGCGCGTGGTCGAGGCCGCGAAGGAGGTGTCGGACGCACTGCGCTGACCCTCCGCCGTCCCGGGCCGGTGCCAGGCCCGGGCGGCGCACCCGCGGGGGTGCCGGGACAGTGCGGTCGGGCCTGCCTGCCGGAGCCACCGGGACAGCGCAGCCAGCCACCCCTACCCGCCGGGCCCGCCAGGGCAGTGCGGCCGACCCCGCCAGCCGGGGCGTCCTTTAGGGTGGCGGGCGTGTCTCCTCGCGCTCGTATCCTCGCGGTCTGCTCCACCCTCGTCGTCGCGCTGCTCGCGGTCGCCGCGCTGGCGCCGCTGCCGTTCTCGATCGCCTATCCCGGGCTGACCGCGAACGTGCTCGGCACCGACCAGGGCAAGCCCGTGATCACCATCACCGGCGCCGAGACCCGGCAGACCAGTGGCCAACTGCGGATGACGGCCATCGTCGCCACCGGACCCGATGCGGACATCCGGCTGAAGGACGTGGTCAGCGGCTGGTTCAACAAGGGCCGTGCGGTGATGCCGCGGGACTCCGTCTACCCGTCGGGCGACTCGCCCGAAGAGGTGGACCGGCACAACCGCAAGGAGATGGAGGAGTCCCAACACACCGCGGTCAAGGCCGCGTTGGGCTATCTGAACCGGTCGCCCAAGGACGTCAAGGTGACCCTGCGGCTGGCCGGCGTCGGCGGGCCGAGCGCCGGGCTGATGTTCACCCTCGGCATCGTCGACAAGCTGGACGGCGACGGCCGCGGCGGCGACCTCACCGGCGGCCGGGTCATCTCCGGCACGGGCACCATCGACGCCGACGGCAAGGTGGGCCCGGTGGGCGGCGTCGGCCTCAAGCCGAAGGCGGCCAAGCGGGACGGCGCCAGCGTCTTCCTGGTCCCCAAGGAGCAGTGCTCGGACGTCACCGAAGAGCTCCCGAAGGGCCTCAAGCTCATCCCGGTCAAGGAGCTGGGGGACGCGGTGACCTCCCTCCGCAGCCTCGCGGCGGGCAAGCCGGTCCCCTCCTGCTGACGCCGCCCCCCGCTCAGCCCTTCCTGACGAAGCCCTCGTCGACCAGCCAGTCCAGTGCCACCTCGTGCGGGTCCTCGCCGTCCACGTCCACCCGGGCGTTGAGGCGTTGCGCGATGGCGTTGGTCAGCCGGCGGGTGATCGGGGCCAGCACCTCCGCGATCTCCGGGTGCTTCCGGAGCGCCTTGGCGTTGACGGACGGGGCCGCGTTGTAGTTCGGGAAGAAGTGCCGGTCGTCCTTCATGATCCGCAGCCGCATCGCCGGGATACGGCCGTCGGTCGAGTTGACCTCGCCGAACGTGCAGGTCGAGCCCTTGCGGACCTCCCGGTAGATGACGCCGGCGTCCATCTTCTTCACCCGTGAGCCGGGCAGGTCCATCCCGTACGCCTTGCGCATGCCGGGCAGCCCGTCCTCGCGGACCGCGAACTCGGTGTCCACGCAGAACGTGATCCGCTCGCCGCGCCGGGTCGCCGCCGCCACGTCGGACAGCGTGCGCACGCCGTACTTCTCGGCGTTGGCCGCGTTGACCGTCGTGGCGTACGTGTTGTTGAGCCGGGCCGGCGGCAGCCAGGAGACGCCGTGCGCGCGGTCCTGGTCGCGGACCGCGCGCCACTGCGCGGCCGGGTCGACGATGGGCTTCACGTTGCCCAGATAGGTGATCCACGCGGTGCCCGTGTACTCGTACATCGCGTCCGCGTCGCCCGACTTGATCGCCTCCCGGGCGCCGATCGAGCCCTGGATGCCGGTGCGGTCGAGCACCTTGGCGCCGGCCGCCTGGAAGGCGATGCCCAGGATCTGGCCCAGGATGATCTGCTCGGTGAACTCCTTGGACGTCACCGTGAGGTCGGCGCCGGCCAGCGGCTCGCCGCGGCCCACCGTGCCCGGCCGCACGTCGTCGGCCATCCTGCTGCCGCTGTGCAGCCCGCAGCCGCCGAGCAGGGCGGGGGCCAGCAGCGCCGCCGCGACCCCGACGGCGAGCGGGGCCCGCCCGCGACGCCCGCCCCCGATCCCGACCGCGGCCGGGACGCCCGTCGCCGGGGCGCCCGCGGCGGGTGTGCCGCCGGCCGGGATGCCTGTACCGGATGTGCCCGTACGGGATGTGCCCGTACGGGATGTGCCCGTACGGGATGTGCCCGTACGGGATGTGCCCGTACGGG
>NZ_JBEHZD010000555.1:0-4875 GCF_040240285.1 Streptomyces sp. HSW2009
GGCCGGCCGTCCGCGGCGCTCGCGGGGGCGGCGGCCGGCGGCTGCGCGGCCGGTGCGCTCTCCCCCGCGGCGTCCTGCGGCGCCCCGTCGGCCGCCGGCTGCGGGACGCCGAAGGTGCGACGGATGGTCGCCGCGTCGCCCGATGCGTAGATCAGGTGCGGGTCCGGGAGGCGCAGTACCTGTTCCAGGGCCCGGCACCCCTCGGCCGCCGGTAGCGGTGCGATGCCCAGTTGCTCGCGCAGTTGGCGGGCGGCCTCCGGCTCGATGGTCATGCCGCCTTCGGCCCAGAACGGCCAGCCGACGGAGACGGTGCGGCCCGAGCGCTGCCCCTGCCGCCGCTGCTGCTCGCGCCGGGCGGCGAAGGCGTCCTGGTAGGCGTTGGCGTAGCAGTAGTCGCTCTGGCCGACGGTGCCGAGCACCGCCGACATGGACGAGCAGAGGACGAACAGGTCGAGCTCTTCGTCGCGCAGCGCCGCGTCCAGGTGGCGGGTGCCGTCGATCTTGGGGGCGAGCACGGCGGCCACGTCGGCGGCGGTCTTGTTGCGGATGAACGCGTCGCGCAGGGTGCCCGCGGCGTGGATCACGCCGTCGATGCGCCCGAAGCGCTCCTTGGCGCGGGCCACCAGCGCGTCGACGTCGGCCCGGCGGGAGACGTCGGCCTGCACGTAGAGCGTGTGCGCGCCGGGGAGTGGGGTGTCGCCGAGCTCCCGGCGCCCGGCGAGCACCAGGCGCGCGTCGTAGCGGCGGGCGAGGTAGTCGGCGAAGATCAGGCCGAGCCCGCCGAGACCACCGGTGATCAGGTAGGTGCCGCCGGTGCGGAAGGCGGGCCCCTCCCCCGCCGCGTCGGCCGTGCGCTGCACGGTGCGCAGCGCCCGCCGGGCGGTGCCGTCCCACCACAGGTCGGTGGCGTCGGCGGGGTCTGCGGCCAGTTCCCGACGCAGCGCGGCGCCGGCGTCGCCGCCGACCGCGAGACCCACGGTGCGGACCGTGCTGAACCGGTCCTCGCGGGCCAGGCTGCGCAGATAGCCGCTCATGGCGCGGTGCTCGGGCCGCGGCTGCCCGTCGGCGACGGGGTACGCGTACACCAGGTCGGCCTGCCACCTGGGGGTGGCGGCGGTCAACGCGCGGGCCAGGGCGTGCACCGCGTACGGGCCGCCCTCGGCGTCGGTGTCGAGCACCACGATCCGGTCGGGGAGCCGGTCGCGCAGCCGCAGCGCCGCCAACAGCCGTGCGTGGTCGTCCTGTTCGGTCGGGCGGAGGGTGAAGCGGCGTGCGTCGGCGTCGGCGGTGAACTCGCCGCCCACGGTGCCGATGGCGTCGGCGGCTTCCAGCAGCGCCGCGAGGCCCGTGAGACCGGCGTCGCCGGCGGCGTCGGTGCGCAGGACCAGGGTGCGGGCCGGTTCTGCGCCGGTACGGGGCAGGGCCGGGGCGTCCTCCCAGCGCTGGGCCAGGTAGACGGGTTCGGGCCGCTCGGGGCGGCCGGTGGAGCGGACGGTGAAGCCGGTGATCTCGGCGGCCACCGCCCCGTCCTGGTCGGTGACGGTGACGTCGAAGGAGCGGCTGCCGGGCACGTCGGTGCCGGTCGGGCGCAGGTGCGCACGGGCCGACGCGGGCAGCGGTCCGAAGCAGCGGATGCGGTCCACGGCGAACGGCAGGTACACCTCGTCGCCGGTCAGGAACGGCCGGATGGCCTGCCAGGCGCCGTCCAGCAGCGCCGGGTGGAGCACGAACCCGGGGAGGTCCTGGTCGAGTTCGAGGGTGGCGAGCGCGTCGGCCGTCCCGTACGCGACCTGGTGCAGGGTGCGGAAGGCCGCGCCGTAGTGGACGCCGGAGTCCGCGTCCGCGTCCTGCGGGTAGAGCTCGGCGCGGTCGATGCGGGCGGTGCAGCGGGCCCGTACGGCGGCGAGGTCCAGCGGCGGCGGGGTCGTGAGCGGCTCGAAGCCGAGCGTGCCGGTGGCGCACGGGGTGCCGTCGGGGCCTGCGACGTCGAAGCCGGCCGTGTCCCCGGCCGCCGGGAACAGGGTGACCTGCACGGTGTGGTCGATCACCGGGCGGGCCCACAGGACCTCGCTGACCTCGGTGACCTGGCGGCCCGCGGAGAGTTCGCCGGCGGCCCTGGCCAGCTCGACGACCGCGGCGCCCGGCAGCACCGGGCGGCCGTCGACGCGGTGGTCGGCGAGGAAGAACTCGGCACCGTCGAAGGTGGACCGGAAGCGCTGGTGGGTGAAGTCGGAGACGTTCTGGTGCACCAGCGGGTGCAGCGCGGTGGCCGCCGGGGCCACGGCCCGCGCCGGCCCTTCGACCTGCGCGCCGCGGTCGGCGGCGCCGTCGGTGGTGGCGTCCGGCTGGGTGTACCAGTGGCGCTTCTTCTCGAACGGGTAGGTCGGCAGCGGAATGCGACGCGGCTGGGAGCCCTGCCAGCCCTGCTCCCAGTCCGTGCGGGCGCCGTCCACCCAGGCGTCACTGGTGGGCTTCTTGGTGGCGCGCCCGCGCGCGGTGTGCGCGCCGGCCTCGCCGACCCGGGCGAAGTGGTCGAGCGCGTCGATGAGCTGCGCCCGGTCGGCGGTGGTGACGGCGAGGCGCTCGCGCAGCGCGTCCCGGCCGGTTTGCAGGGTGTACGCGACGTCGTCCAGGTCCGCTTCGGGGTGGGCGGCGAGGTGGGCGGCGAGGCGGCGGGCCGCGTCCCGCAGTTGCGGCTCGGCCTTGGCGGACAGCACGAAGGTGCGTTCCGGGCCGGCGCCGCGGCCGGGGCGCGCGGGCCGTGCGGTGGTGGGCACGTACTCGTCGACGACGACGTGCGCATTGGTGCCGCTGAAGCCGAAGGCGCTCAGGCAGGCGCGCAGCGGCGCGCCGGGGGCCGGCTCCCAGGGGCGCGGCTCGGTGCCGACGCGGAACGGGGAGCGCTCGAAGTCGAAGTGCTCGTTGGGCGACTGGACGTGCAGCGTCGGAACCAGCTTGCGGTGCCGCATGGACAGCAGGATCTTGTGCAGCCCGGCGACGCCGGCCGCGGCCGACATGTGGCCGACGTTGGACTTGACCGAGCCGATCGAGCAGAAGTTCCGCTGGTCGGTCCAGGTCCGGAAGGCGCTGGCCAGCGCTTCGAGCTCGATCGGGTCGCCGAGCTTGGTGCCGGTGCCGTGCAGTTCGGCGTAGCTGATGGTCGCCGGGTCGATGCCGTGCCGCTCGTAGGCGGCGCGGACCAGTTCGATCTGGCTGCCGAGGTTGGGGGCGGTGATGCCGTTGGTGCGGCCGTCCTGGTTGATGCCGCTGGCGGTGATGACACCGTGGATCTGGTCGCCGTCGCGCTCGGCGTCGGCCAGCCGCTTGAGGACCACGGCCCCGGCGCCCTCGCCGGGCACGAAGCCGTCGGCGCCGTTGTCGAAGGTCTTGCAGCGGCCGTCCGGGGAGAGCATGCCGGCCGCGCACATGTGCATGTACGACTCGGGGCTCAGGTAAAGCGAGGCGCCGCCGGCGAGCGCCATGTCGATCTCGCCGCGTTGCAGGGCTTGGACGGCCAGGTGCACGCCGACCAGCGAGGACGAGCAGGCCGTGTCGACCGTGAGGGCGGGGCCCTTGAGGTTGAGGAAGTAGGCGAGCCGGCCGGCGGCGATGGCGTTGCTGACGCTGGTGACGCTCGGCAGGTCCTCGCCTTCCTGGAGCGCGTCGTGGCACAGCGTGTAGTAGTCGCTGCTGGCGAGGCCGAGGTAGACGCCGCAGTTGCTGCCGTCCAGGCGCTGGCGCGAGTAGCCGGCGTCTTCGAACGCGCGGTACGCCTCCTCCAGGAAGATGCGGTGCTGCGGGTCCATCATCTCCGCCTCGGAGGGGGAGATCTCGAAGAAGAACGAGTCGAACGCGTCGATGTCGTCGAGCAGCCCCATCCACCGGCAGTAGATGGAGCCCTCCTGCCCCACCTTGGGGTCGTAGTAGCGCTCCATGTCCCAGCGGTGCGCAGGGATCTCGCGTACGCCGTCCCGGCCCTGGTCGAGCAACTCCCAGTACTGGTCCAGGTCTTGGGCACTGGCGTAGCGGCCCGACATGCCGACGACGGCGATCGGGGACGGCCGGGCTGCATCGGCCGCGGGTGCGGGCCGGGTGGGTGCGGGCTGCTGCGCGGGGGCTGCGGCCTGTTGGGTGGGTACGGGCTGCGCCGGCGCGGGCTGCGGGGTGGCGGGGGCCTGCTCGGCGGGGGCGGGCTGCGGTGCGGCGGCCTCGCCCCGCAGCAGCCTGCGGGCCTCGTCCGGGGTCAGCCGCTTCGCACGCAGCGCGGCCAGAATGTCCTGGCGGTTCATCGGCTCATGCCTCCTTGCCCTGGGCGGAAAGGCGGGCCTCGGCCTGCCAGACATCGATCTCGCCCTCGTAGACCTTGGCGAGGACCTCATCGAGGTCGTCGTCGTCCGACGCGGGGAGCTCACCGGCGAGGTAGTCGGCGAACTCCTTGACGTTCGGGTACTGGTAGATCTTCGTCGTACTCACCGACGTCCCGAACTCCGCGTTCACCGCACGAATCCACTCCACACCCACCACCGAGTCCAGACCCAGCTCGGTGAAGCTGCGGCTCGGGTCGATCTCATCAACCTCCACGAACAGCTCGCGCGCCAAGCTCTCCCGCAGCGCGTCGAGCAACCCTTCCGACGCGGCGGCGGCTACCTGCCGTACGGGCGGGGCGGGGGCTGGTGCAGGTACGGGCGCGGGTGTTGGCACGGCGGCCGGCGCCGGCGCGGCGGTGGGTTGGGTCGGCGGGGCCGGCAGGGTGGCCGGTGCGGCTGGGGCAGTTTGGGCGGCGCCCGTCGGCAGTTCGCCGGCGAGGTAGTCGGCGAACTCCTTGACGTTCGGGTACTGGTAGATCTTCGTCGTACTCACCGACGTCCCGAACTC
>NZ_JBEHZD010000556.1:0-4857 GCF_040240285.1 Streptomyces sp. HSW2009
GCGGCCACCGCCGCGCCGCCGGACCACAGCCCGGCGACGGCCCCGGCCGCCCCGACCGCAAAGCCCCGGCGACCCCACATCCCCAAGCGCCCCATCAGCCTTCCCTTCGCTGTTGCGTGCATCACACCACTGTGTGGTCAGCATGCCCGCCCCGACCGCCCGCGTGCAGCAGGGCGCGGAGTACCGTCGTGGCCTAGGCGGTCAGCGAAGCCCTCCGTGCCACAAGCCAGGGGTGGAAGGTCCGCCGCCGGCCGATGAAGATCAGCGAAAGGCACGATGTGACCGACATCGAACGCGTCGGAGTGGTGGGCTGCGGCCAGATGGGCGCCGGCATCGCGGAGGTGTGCGCCCGTTCCGGTCTGGACGTCATGGTCGCCGAGACCACGGGCGAGGCCCTGGAGTTGGGCCGCACCCGGCTGACCAACTCGCTCGGCAAGGCCGCCGAGCGGGGCAAGATCACCCCCGATGAGCGGGACTCGGCACTCGCCAGGCTCAGCTTCACCACCGACCTCGGAGAGTTCGCCGACCGCGACCTCGTCATCGAGGCCGTCGTGGAGAACGAGCAGGTCAAGACGGAGATCTTCCGGGTGCTCGACCAGGTGGTGACCCGTCCGGACGCCATCTTGGCCTCCAACACCTCCTCCATTCCGCTGGTCAAGCTGGCGGTGGCCACCTCCCGCCCGGACCAGGTGGTGGGCATCCACTTCTTCAACCCGGCGCCCGTGCAGCGCCTGGTGGAGGTCATCCCCGCGCTGACCACCGGCGAGGAGACCATCAAGCGCGCCGAGGCCGTCGTGCAGGGCGTGCTCGGCAAGCACGCCATCCGGGCCCAGGACCGCTCCGGGTTCGTGGTCAACGCGCTGCTCATCCCGTACCTGCTGTCCGCCATCCGGATGTTCGAGTCCGGCATCGCCGGCCGTGAGGACATCGACGACGGCATGGAGATGGGATGCGCCCACCCGATGGGCCCGCTCAAGCTCAGCGACCTGATCGGCCTGGACACGGTCGCCTCGATCGCCGATTCGATGTACGAGGAGTACAAGGAGCCGCTGTACGCCGCTCCGCCGCTGCTCCAGCGGATGGTCGACGCGGGCCGCCTCGGCCGTAAGACCGGCTCCGGGTTCTACGCCTACAGCTGATCCGCGCCACCCGCCGGGACCGGCCGACCCACCCGCGTCGCGCCGGCCCGGCAACCCCGCGCCCGGGCCACACCCAGCCCACCGGCGCGGCACCCCGGGGGGGGGGGGGGGGGGGGGGGGGGGGGGGCGGGGGCGCGCGCGCCGCCCCGCCCCCCGCGCCCGCGGCGGGCCCGCGCCCCGCCCCCGCCCCCGGGGGCCCCCCCCCCGCCCCCCCCCCCCCCCCGGCGCGCGCGGCGGCCCCCCCCCCCCCCGCCCCCCCCCCCCCCGCCCCCGCCCCGCCCCTGCACTGCTCGTACACAGCGCTGCGCTGCTCACCCCGGCTCCACGGCCGATCGACCCGGCACCCGCGAGGGCCACCGGGGCCACCGACCACCGACCGTCGACCGGCAGGCGCCCCGGACCGCGGACCCGGCGGGGGGCGACCCCAACTGCCCTCTTTTCAGCGGCTGTTGAGGCCCACCCCAACCCATCCCGGTCGCGCCACCGGCCCGCCAGTCACCGAACCGTCCACTGCCAGGCCCTGTCCCACTGGGCCGTCCGCCGGCGAACCACTCACCGGCGAACCACCCGCCAACAGGCCGACGTCAGGCGATCTCGGCCATGCTGAGCTGGAGGTTCATCGGCAACTCCTGGCGCCGGGTGATGTTGAGCTTGCGGTAGACCCGGGTGAGGTGCTGCTCGACGGTGCTCACCGTGACGTACAGCTTCAACGCGATCTCCCGGTTGGTGTAGCCGTACGCGGCGAGCACCGCCACCCGCTTCTCGGAGTCGCTGAGCTTGGCGTCCACGTCCGGGTCGGCCGCCCACAGCGGGTCCTCCTGCGCGGGGACCGCCCGCGGGTGGTGGCCCGGCACCGGGCGCTCGCGCACCGTCTCGATGCCGCACTCCTTGGCCAGGTGCCAGGCGCGCCGGGTGACCATGCTGGCCCGCGCCGGCTCGCCCACCGCCTGGAACGCCTGGCCCAGGTCGGACAGGGCCCGGGAGAGCTCCAACCGGTCGCCGTACTTGCGCAGTTCGTCGACCGCCTCGGCCAGCAGCCTGGGGCGCTGCCCGGGCTCGGCGAGCGCGGCCCGCACCCGCAGCGAGACGCCGCGCACCCGGGCGTTGCGGGCGTCGCCCATCGCGAGTTGTTCGGCGACCAGTTGTTCGGCCTGCTGTCGGTCGCCGAGGGGGATCAGCGCCTCCGCCGCGTCGGTGCGCCAGGGCGCCACGACCGGCCGGTCAAGGCCCCAGCGCCGGGCGAGCCTGCCGACTTCCAGGAAGTCGCTCAGGGCGGCGTGGAAGCAATTGGTCGCCAGGTGGTAGAAGCCGCGGGCGCGCAGGTAGCCCAGGGCGTAGACGGTACGGAACAGGCCGTCGGGGACCGGGTGGTTGAGCTGCCGGGCCGCGGCGCCGTGCCGGCCCTGTGCGGTGGCCGTGTAGATGAGCACGGAGCGCGGGGCGCAGGCGAAGACGCTGCCGTTCTTCTCCGGCAGGCAGTCGAGCGCCATCGTGGCGTACTCCTCGGCGGCCCGCAGATTGCCCTGCCTGACCATGATCACGGCCTGGGCCTGGGCGAAGGCCGCTTTCCAGCCCGGGGCGCCGCGCCGGTCCGCCTCGTCGAGGAAGGACTGGCACCAGGGCACCGCGCGGTCGGGCCGGTCGCCGTGCACCAGGGTGCGCAGCGCCTGCCCGATGGGTTCGATGGTGGTGTCGGTCAACACGGCGGTCTGCAAGAACCGCTCGGCCGACGCCGCTGCCGCCTCGTTCTCGGCGGCGACCGGCACGGCCCACATGCCGGCCGCCGGGCGCGCCGTGACGCCCTCGGTGAGGGTGACCGTGGCGGCCCCCTCGGCATCCTTGGACATCGAGACCACGGCCCGCGCCCCGCCCGCCGGCCCGTGGCCGAACTGGGCGCCGAGCAGATTGCCGCGGACCGCGTCCGCCGACGGGGAGTTGCCCTCGCTGCGCGCGGCGGCCAGTCGCTCCAACACCTCGGCGGCCTCGTCCACCCGCCCCTGGGTGACCAGGAGTCGGGCCAGCGCGGGCAGGTGCGTCTCGCCGAGTCGACCGGCCCGGAGCGCCGCCAGCGGTACGGCGGTGTGCTCCTCGGCCGCGCACGGGTCGACGCGCCAGGTCACGGCGGCGAGCCTGATCTTGATGGCGCTGGCCCGCTGGTCGTCGTTGCAGGCCCGATGGGCGAGGGTCAGACAGGCCACGGCCTGCGCCACGTCGTCCTCGGCCAGCGCCTGTTCGGCCGCGTCGCGCAGCGCGGCGACGCCCCAGCGCTCGGCCACCTCGTCGGCGGCCAGCAGGTGGCCGGCGACGGCGGGGCTCGGCGCGCCGATGTCGTGCAGCAACTGTGCCGCGTCCCGGTGCAGCGCGGTCCGCGCCGCCGGGTCCATGGCGTGCAGGATCGCGGCCGGTACGGAGGGGTGGCGGAAGCCGCAGCCCTCGGCGATGCCGGCGGCGTTGAGCGCGTGCACGGTCTGCGACGTGGCGGCGGCCCCGATGTCCAGGAGCCGGCGCAGGCATTCGACCGTACTGGCCTCGCGCAGCACCGCGAGCGCCTCCGCGAGCCGCACCGTCGCCGGCCCGCCGCGGTGCAGGCAGGTGAGCACGGCCTGGGTGAAGGGGCCGCCCGACTCCGGGTTCAACTCCGCTGCCCGGCCCGCCGATTCGGCCGCCCGGTGCTCTTCGACCAGCGCCCGCAGCAGCAGCGGGTTGCCGCCGCTGATCGTGTGGAGCCCGTCGACGAAGTCCTGGTCCTGCGGCAAGCGCCGGTAACCCGCGGCCAGTTGGGCGACGCCCGAGCGGTCGAGGCGTTCCAACCGCAGCCGCTCGAAGTGCGGCAGGCGCAGCAGTTCGGTGCTGAAGACGGGGTCGCTGGTGTGCTCGTGGAGGGATTCGGCGAGGACGAAGAGGATGCGCGCGGAGCGGGTGCGCCGCGCGGCGTAGAGGAGATATTGGAGAGTGGCGTCGTCCACGTGTTGCAGATCGTCCACGCACAGCACGACGGGCGTCTGTGTGCTCAGCCGGCGCAGGGCCGCACAGAACTCCTGCATGACCTCGACCCGCACCGGGACGTCCGGGGTGAGCGGGGCGATCTGCGGCAGGGTGTCGGCGGGGGCGCTGGTGATGAGTTGCCGTAGGGCGCCGAGTGCGACGGTGCGCTCAGGGCGCGATCCCACCGCGCGCAGCAGCGTGGCGCCCAGGCCCTCGGCGCGCTCCGCGATGGTCTCGATGAACTCGCTCTTCCCACAGCCGGCCGGACCTTCAACGAACACGATTCTGGAGTTTCCGGACAGGCATCCAGTGATCGCGCCATCAAGCGTGTCGAGTTCCGTACTCCGATCGATCAAAGCCATGGTTACCCCAAGTCCCCGTGAATTCATAGCTTTTGACGCGCCTGCTACCAGGTCTGCCGGGAGGTGCGCCCGCACGCCGCGTGGGATTCGTTCCCGCGAACGGCTTCAGTCTACGGAGCGCGGAGGCGCCCCCCGGTGTCCATAAGTTGCCAGGCAACAACTGCATCGATGGCCGCTGCCGCTGGTGAGCGCCGTGCACTGCGTTTGGCGCGGTGGTTGCGGCCAGGTGTCGTCAGCGTGTGTCCGCGGAAACGGAACCGCCGAGACGATCAGACGGCTGCCGGCCGTGCGGCAACCCTACGCAAGGTGGTGCGCCGGCCTGGTGCGGTCGGCGGCAGGGCGGCGCGGGCCACCCCCGCGGGACCAGCCCC
>NZ_JBEHZD010000557.1:0-4851 GCF_040240285.1 Streptomyces sp. HSW2009
CGTTTGCGTTTCATCACCGCTTTGGGTTTCCGGCGGGGGGCGTTTGTTCGGGGGGGGGGGGGCCGCTGCCCGGCCGAGCCGCCGGTGACGATCGCCATCGGGCGCTCGGTGTCGGTCCCGGTCTCGGTCACTGGGTCGTCCTTCCCCTTCTGGGCGGTGGGTGGGGCCGCGGCGTCAGCCGCAGCCGCCCGCGGTGTCGTGGTCCATGGCGCCGTGGCGCTCGATCAGCTCGGCGGGGATGTCCGCCAGCGGGTCGGGGCCCCACTCGGCGTCCACCAGCGGGTAGTTCTCGGTCTGCTGCTCGGGGCTAGCGGTGGTGGTCATCACGCACTCCTTCACGCCTTGGCGGCGGCCGTGGCCAGCGCCTCTTCGAGGGTGGTAACGAAGTCGTCCAGCCGGTCCAGGCCCCAGAAGCGGTGCCGGCCGACCTTGAAGTACGGGACGCCGAAAACGTCGTCCTCGTACACCCGCATCAGGGCCTGCACGCCCGCCTCGCGGATGTGCGGCTCGTCGGGCGCGCCGACCAGGGCGTCGGCGTCAAGACCCGCCTCGGTGCACACCCGGTGCAGGGTCTCGCGGTTGCAGATGTCCTCGCCGCGCTCCCAGCGGGCGGCCATCGCCGCGGTGTAGTACGCGCGGTGCACGCCCAGCTCCTTGGCCTTGATCCAGGCCAGGTGCGGCAGCTCCCACCACTCGTCGCCCTTGTCGATCGGCCACTTCATGGCGTAGCCGAACTTCTGCGACAGGCGCTTGGTGTCGTTGAGGATGTAGAGGTGCTTGGCCTTGCTCATGGCCACGTAGTGGAACTCGCCACCCTGCTCTTCGAGTGCGGCGCTGCTGATCGCGTCCGGCTCGAAGAACGGGATGTACTCGATGATGTCCTGCGCGTTCGGGAAGCGCTCTTCGAGCTGCCGGACGGCCATCCAACTGAACGGCGAGCGGAGCGAGAAGTACAGGCGCGGCGGCTTCCTCATGCGGCACCCCCGAGCAGGGTCTGCTGGGTGGCCTCGTCCAGGACGGCGACGGTGCCGGCGTTCTCGCCGCGGCTGATCGCGTAACCGTGCATGATCGTGCCGGTGGCGGCCAGCTCCAGGCTGTCGCCGCGGCGCACGTAGCAGTCCATGCGGGCGGTGTACATGGTGTCCTTGAGGATGTCCTCGACCTTGAAGACGGTGTGCACCGTCTCCTCCATGTAGATGTCGGAGACCATCTGCACCCGGGCCCGGGAGACCACCGGAATCCAGCCGCGCTCGTCCAGCAGCTTGCCGACGGCGAGCCCCCGGTCGGCCAGGAAGCGGTCGACGACCTCTTCCAGGGTCCTGATGTACGCGGAGTGCTGGAGCCGGTCGGAGAAGTGGCAGTAGTAGTACGGCGCGCGCCAGTCCCACAGGTAGGCGCCGGAGCCCTCGGGGGCCAGCACGTCGGCGACGCTGGAGCCGGCCGGGATCGGCAGGGTGGCCTTGGCCGAGTTGGTCAGCGCGGACACGTCCGGGACCACGTACGGCTCCAGGACCGCCGGCACCGGCTCGCTGCCCGAGCCGTCCTTGACGGCGACCAGCGCGACCCGGACCTTGCCCTTGAGGGTGGTGACGGTCTCGCCCTCGCGCTCGACGGTGAGCGTCACGTTGAACGGCGCGCCCTGGCCCGGCTTGGGCTTGGCGGAGACGACGGTGGCGTACACCTGCTCCTCGGCCTCCAGGGCCACCGGGAGCTGCACCGAGGAGTCGACGACCTCCAGGCCGAGGCCGTAGCGGTGGTAGATGTCGCGGGCACCGACGCCGCGGTCGCGGAAGTACTGCAACACCCCCTCTTCGACCAGGTACATGAAGTGCTTGAAACCGATCCAGGTGCGGATGTTGGCGCCCTCGTAGCGCGGTGATCCGACGTAGCTGGTCGGCTGACCGTCGAGCAGTTCGGTCACGGTTGTTCCTCCTTCGGGAGATTCGGCGGCTGACCGGGGGGCGCGGAGGAAGGCGATGGTCTCCGCGCTCATCTCCTCGGTCTGCTCCATGTGGCAGAAGTGGCCGTAGTTCGGCTTGACGCGCAGCGTCGCGGCGGGCATGGCCCGGTCGAGCGCGGCGGCGCGCATCGGCGTCATGCCCTCGTCGCCCCGGCCGACCAGGACGAGCGTGGGCACGGTGATGCGGGACAGGTCGTGGTGGCCCGAGGCTTCGAACGCGTCGTAGAAGACGGGGAACCCGGCGGGCACGGCCCGGCCCAGCAGCTTGTGCTCCATGAGGGAGAGCACCTCGGGGTCCATCCGCCCGGCCTTGCTGCCCAGCGACACCCGCAGCCCGTCCACCAGGACGCGGCGGAACGCGGCCAGCGAGCGCAGCCGCAGCGGCTCGGACAGCGGGAAGTCGGCGGGCCGGTAGAAGGGCGCGACCAGCAGCACCGCGTCCAGCTCCGGATCGCCCTCAAGGGTGGACAGGTGCTCCAGGATGGCGTTGGCGCCGAAGGAGTGTCCCACCAGGACCTTGGGCTGCTCGGGTACGAGCGCCAGCGCCCGCCGCAGCCAGTCCGCCGGCCCGCCGCCGGCCGGCCAGGTGTAGTCGTTGCCGCCGTGCCAGGGCAGTTGCAGGGCGTACGGGGTGTAGCCGGGGACCTTGCCGGTCAGCTCGCGCCAGTTCTTCCAGGAGTCCTCGATGCCGTGCGCGGCCACCAGCGCCGGGCCCTCGCCCGGGCCGCGCCACACCTGGAGCGGCCCGTCCGATGCGATGAGGGTCCAGCCGGCGGTCCCCCGGCTCACGACGCGCTCCCCGCGCCGACCGGCGTGCGGTCCGCTGCGGCGCGGCCGACGGACACCGTCAGATAGCCGTCGTCGGCGTCGCCGCAGCCCACCGTGTACGACGGCGTTGCGGCCGGGTCGGCAGCGGCGTTGAGGGTCGCCGCCGCCACGGCCAGCCGCACGACGCCGGCGGCGCCGTAGAACTCGCCGCCCGCCGCGTCGGCCAGGGCCGGCGCCGCAGCCTCGGGCCGCTCCGCACTCCGTACCACCGGGCCGCAGGCGATGCCGGTCTCCCACGGCCAGGCGCCGGGCCGGCCGAGCAGCACGACGCCCGCGCCGCCGCCCAGTGCGCCGCTCTCGCCGGTGCGCAGCCCGGACAGGGCGCTGGCGATCGGGTCGGCGGGCTCCACGCCCACCACCACGGCCCGCGCCGCGCGCCCGCCGATGATCAGCCGCCGGGCCAGCCGGACGGCGGCGCGCCCGGCGGGGGCGCCGGAGCAGACGGCCAGGTTGGGGCCGTTGAAGCCGTACTTGATGGCCAGCGAGGAGGCGATGACGTTGCTGGAGGCGTTGGGCGCGTCCAGCGGGCTGACCGCGGTGCCGCCGCGCTCGCGCATGTCGTCCAGGACCGTGCACACCGTCTCGACGTTGCCGAGGTTGGAGGCGACGACGACGGCGGTGCCCGGCGCGTACGGCAGCGGCTCGGCCAGCTTGCCCGGGGGCAGCCCGAGCGCCCGGTGCACGGCGCACAGCGCCAACCGGGTCGAGGGCTCCTTGCCGAGCAGGCCCTTGCGGCCCAGCACGTCCTTGGCGTCATCGGGCGTGCACGCCGGCTCGTCGGGCGAGCCCGGCAGGTCCGCCGCGGTCAGCCCGGGTACGTGTACGGCCCAGGCGGCGACGGCCAGCGGCTCGTCCGCCTTACGGGTCTCAGACATCGACGGCCTCCACGATGGTGACGGCGTTCACGCCGCCGAAGCCGAACGCGTTGATCTGCGCCACCTTGGGCCGGGCCGCCAGCGGCTCGCCGACCACCAGGGACAGCGGCTTGGCCTCGGGGATCGCGGTGCGCAGGCCGGTGACGGCCGGCACGGTGCCGGTGCGCATGGCCCGGCAGGCCACCAGCACGCTCATCAGCGCGGCGCCGCCCGAGGTGTGGCCGATCGCGCCCTTGATGCCGGTGACCACGGGCGCCTGCTCGGTGGGCAGGTCGCCGAAGATCTCGGCCAGCGCGGTCGCCTCGGTCGGGTCGTTGAGTGCGGTGGAGGTGCCGTGCGCCACCACCAGGTCCACGTCCGCGGGCGTGATGCCGGCCCGCTGGTGGGCGTCGCGCATGGTGGCGACGATGCCGTTCGGGTCGGGCGCGGTCTCGTGGAACGCGTCGCAGCCGATGCCGACGGCCCTGATGTGCCCGAACGCCGGCTTGTCGGAGGGGAGTTCGAGGACGACGGCCGCGGCGCCCTCGCCGAGCAGCACCCCGTCCCGGTCCTGATCGAAGGGCCGCACGGTGTCGGCCGTCGTCGTACCGACCCGGCCGATCATGGTGAGCATCGACTCGGTCATGGTGTCGCAGCCGGCCACCACCACCGCGTCGGCCTCTTCCAGGTCGAGCAGGTCGGCGGCGAGCGCCAGCGCGTAACCGGAGGCGGCGCAGGCGTTGGCGAGGGTGTGCACCTCGGTCACGGCGGGCGCCACCGACCGCACGGCCTCGTTGAAGTGGAGTTGGGCCAGGCGCAGCGCGGCGCCGTCGCCGTGCCACTCCTCCACGGCGCGCAGCTCCCGCAGGCCGGTGCCGACCAGCACCGCGACCCGGCGCTCGGCCGGGTCCACGCCGGCCTCGGCCAGCGCACCGGCGACGGCGCTGGCCAGCCACCGGCCGGCCAGCCGCACCTGCTCGCCGACCCCGTACGCGTCCTGCGCCGCGCCCTGCACACCACCGCCGGCGCCGGTGAGGGCGGGGGGGGGGGCGGCGCGGTAGCCATCCTCGGTCGCGGCTTCGATGCCGTAGCCGTGGGTGACGTTCAGCTTGGCGGGGTCGCCGATGCGCCCCCGGGGGGGCCCCCGGGGGCCGGGTCATTTAAACCAATGGCGCGGGCGCCCCTAAACCCTGTGGTGGTATCGGGGGG
>NZ_JBEHZD010000558.1:0-4850 GCF_040240285.1 Streptomyces sp. HSW2009
GGTGGCTGGTGGCTGGTGGCTGGTGGCTGGTGGCTGGTGGCTGGTGGCTGGTGGGTGATGAGTGATGGGGGGTGGCGGGTGGTTGGTGGGTGTTCGGGCCGGTAGGGGTGGGGGCGCGTTCGGGCCGGTGGGAGTACGCGGATGGCGCCTTTACGAGGGAGTGGGGTCGGGGTGCCTCGTTGAGCGGCCGGGCTAGCTGGGGCCGAGCGGGGGCGGCGCGTACTCCTCCGGTAGCTGATGCCGTGACCGACTTCCGGACCTGCGGCTTCCGACTCCGGACTCCCGGCGCGCGGCCTGCGGCTCCCGGCTCCCGGCCAGTCGAGGAAGCTGCGCGGAGTACTCCCCCGGGAGTAACGCCAGGCCACTGAGCCCCGTCGAAGTACCGCCCATCTCCCTCCCCGCGCCGACGCTTCCCCCCCCCAAGCCCGGAAGTCTGGATGTGTCAGCCCCCCACGCAGAGAAGGGGGGCCCGCATGGCGGTCACACGGACCACCAGGGGCGACGCGGGCGCAGGGGCCGCGCAGGACTCGGGCAGCGCACGAGGGGACGGGGTGCCGGGCGGCGGCCCGGGCGGGGCCGGCGGCGGACCAGACGGCGCCGGCGATGGCGCGGCGCCCAGGGGAGCGCCCGGCCCCGTGGCGAGCAAGAGACAGCGGCGGGGCGTGCCGTGGGCCGTGATCGGCCTGTGGATCGCCATCCTCGCAGTGGCCATGCCCTTCGCCGGCAAGCTGAGCGGCGTCCAGGACGACACCGCGGTCAACTACCTCCCGGCCAGCGCCGATTCGACCCGTGTGGCCGAGCTCCAGGCGGCGATGCCCGGTGGCGACACCACCGATCTGATCCTCGTCTACCACCGCGAGAGCGGTCTCACCGAAGCCGACCGGGCCAGCGCCCGATCGCACGTGGCGAAGCTGGCCGACGACTACGAGTTCAGCGGTGGCCAGCAGCCCCGGGCGGTGGACTCCAAGGACGGCACGACGGTGATGTACGGGGTGTCGCTCAGCGGCATGCCCGACGAGGAGGACCAGAACAAGGCGGTCGACGACATCAGGGAGGCCGTCGACGCCCACCCCGAGGGGCTGAGCGTGGACGTCGGCGGCTCCGGCGGCCTCGGCGCCGACGCCAACAAGGTCTTCGAGACCGTGGACGGCACGCTGATGTTCGCCACCGCGGGGGTCGTCGCCGTCCTGCTGATCCTCACCTACCGCAGCCCCTTCCTGTGGCTCGTGCCGCTGGTCGTCGTCGGCGCCGCCACGGTCACCGCGATGGCCGTGGTGTACGGGCTGTCGCAGGCGTTCGACGTGACCATCACCGGGATGAGCTCGGCCGTCATGACGGTCCTGGTCTTCGGTGCCGGCACGGACTACGCCCTGCTCCTCGTCGCCCGGTACCGCGAGGAACTGCGCCGACACCCGCGCCCGTACGACGCGATGGTGGCCGCCGTGCGCGGTTGCGGCCCCGCGGTGCTGGCCTCGTCCGGGACGGTGGCCGCCGGCCTGCTGTGCCTGCTCGCGGCCGACCTGAGCAGCAGCAAGGGGCTCGGCCCGGTGGGCGCGGCGGGCGTGGTGTGTGCCCTCGCGGCGATGATGACGCTGCTGCCCGCCATCCTGGTGCTGCTCGGCCGCCGTGTGTTCTGGCCGCTGATCCCCGCGTATGGCAGCACCCAGAGCGGCCGGCGCAACGTCTTCGCGGCGATGGGTGGTTCGGTCAGCCGCCGCCCGGTCACCTTCCTGGTGGGCGGTCTGGTGCTGCTCGGAGTGCTGGCCCTCGGCACGTTGAACGCCCCCGGCGACCTCAAGCAGGAGGACACCTTCACCAACAAGCCCGAATCGGTGTCGGCGATGGAGACCCTCGCCGAGAAGTACCCCGAGCAGGGCGCCCAGCCCCTGACCATCATGGCCCCCACGGGCAGCGCGGACGCCGCACTGAGCACCGTGCGGTCCCAGGAGGGGATAGCCAGCGCGGAGCGCGGCCGTAGCGGCGCTGGCTGGACCGAGATCAGCGCGTTCGCCAAGGACGCCCCGGAGTCGTCCGGCGAAGTCCGCACCATCAAGCAACTGCGCTCCGCCCTCACCGACCTCGATGGTGGCAAGGCCCTGGTCGGCGGCGCCAGCGCGGAACAGATCGACCTGGAGAAGACCAACGCCGACGACCGCAAGGTGGTCATTCCGCTGGTGATGCTGGCGGTGTTGCTGATCCTGATAGCGCTGCTCCGCAGCCTGGTCGCCTCGGCGATGCTGGTGGGCGCCGTGGTCGCGGTCTGGGGAGCGGCCTCCGGCCTGGGCGGGCTGCTCTTCGAATCGGCCTTCGGGCTGGAGGGCATCGACCCCGGGCTGCCGCTGATCACCTTCGTCTTCCTGGTCGCGCTGGGTGTTGACTACGGCATCTTCTTGATGCACCGCATGCGTGAGGAGGCAGTCAAGGGGGCGAGTACGCCGCAGGCGGCCCTGACCGCACTGCACACCACGGGGGGTGTCATCGCCTCCGCGGGCCTGGTGCTCGCCGCGACCTTCGCGGTGCTCGCGACGATGCCGATGGCGATGATGCTGGAGTTGGGCTTCATCATCGCGGTGGGCGTCCTCCTCGATACCTTCCTGGTCCGCACCTACCTGGTGACCTCAGCGAGCCTGCTCCTCAACCGCTGGGTCTGGTGGCCGGGCAAGCTGTTCCGCCGCCAGTCCGCACAGATAGCGACCGGCCCGGCCAGCGCGGACGAGCCGGTGACGGCCGAGCGCGTGGGGTGACCGAAGCCCACCGCTGGGTGCCCCGCCCGCCGACCCCGCGCCCACCACGGCGCGACGGCCGGCGCGCGGGGCGCGAGCCGCTGGATCGGGTGGAGCGGGCTCTGTTGGTGCGGCACGTTGTGGTGCGGCTTGCTGGATGGGCAGCCGTTCGATGGGGCGGCAGGCTGCCGCGGGTCAGGGCGAGTTGCTGTGGTGGGTTGCCGCGGGGGCGGGGTGAAGCTGCTGTGGCGGGTCGCCGCGCGGACGGGGCGAACCCGGCGTGGTGTGGGCCGGACTCGGTGTGAACCGGAGCGAACCTGGTGCGGGGTGCGGGGTGCGGGGTGCGGGGTGCGGGCCGGGGGCCGGGGCGTGGCGGCGGGTTCGGCGTGTGGGGTGTGGGAGGGGCGGAGTGGGGCGGAGGAAGGGAGGGGGAGGGGAAGGGGGGGGCGGGCCCGGGGTGGGGGTTTGGGAAGCCGGTGGGGGCGGTGCCGCTGGATAGTTATCCACAGGGCTGGGGCGGCCCTGCACGAATGTCAGAGCCGTAGCGCACGATGGGACCGTGCAGATGAGCGAATTCACCGCCGCGTTGCGCGGCGTACGGCATCCACCCACGGTGGCCGCGCCGACCCGGCCCACGGGGCTGGACGTCGCGCTCGCCGTGGTGGTGCTTGCGGTGCAGACCGCGTTGGCCATCAGCGTCACGAACGACGGCAGCCGGCCCGACCTCTTCGGCTGGATTCTGCTCGTCGTCAGCGCCCTGGCCCTGGTCTCCCGCCGCACGGCCCCCACGGTCACGACGGTGGTGGTGGTCCTCGCCGTGGGCCCGTACCACTCGCTCGACTACGCCCATCTCGCCACGGTGCCCGCCGGGATAGTGGCGCTGTACGCCCTGGCGGTCGGCGCTCCGGCCCGACGGTCGCTGTGGGCGCTCGCCATCATCGTGGCGGTGATGGCGGTGGTCATGTCCAACTCCCCGGACCACCAGGCGCTGGGGGAGATGCTGCGCAGTTCGGGCTGGCTGCTGGCCGTGGTGGTGATCGGAATAGCGCTGCGTACGCACCGCAACTACGTGGCCGCCATCGTCGAGCGGGCCGAACGGGCCGAGCGCACCAGGGAGGAGGAGGCTGCGCGCCGGGTGGCCGAAGAGCGGCTGCGGATCGCCCGGGACCTGCATGACCTGTTGGCCCACAGCATCACGTTGATCGGTGTGCAGACCTCGGTGGCCGCCCATGTGCTGGTCGCCGACCCGGACCGGCTCGACCGGGACGCGGTGTCCAAGGCGTTGGATTCGATAGCCGACACCTGCCGGGCCGCCCGGGCCGAACTCCGGACGACGCTCCAGGTGTTGCGCGCCGGGGAGGCCGAGCCGGCCCCGGACGCCACCCGACCGCCCCCGGGCCTGGCGGGCCTGCCCGACCTGGCCAGGTCGGCCGAGATGGCGGGCGCTCGGGTCACCCTGGAGCTGGACCTGGCCCCGGACACGGCCGCCGAGATAGCTCCGGCGGTCGGCGCCGCGGCCTACCGGATCGTCCAGGAGGCGCTGACCAACGCGGTCCGGCATGCGGGCCCCGACGTCCGTACGGTCGCTACGGTCCGCCGGGTGTCGCTCCCCTGGGCGGAAGGCGAGGCGTTGAACGTCACGGTGTGCGACGACGGCCCGGTGCTCGCGGCCGGCCCGGCGCGGCCGGCCGCCGGGCGCCGCGAGCGGCCTGCCGATCCCATGGGCGGGGGCGAGGAGTTCGGGCACGCCGTGGCGTGCTGGCCCACCGAGCCCGGCGGCGTACCGGCGCGGGGCGGCCGGGCCGTCGACGGTCGGGACCGTACGGCAGGGGGCGACGGACGGCCGGGCGCCTCGGCAGCCTCCGTCGAGCACTACTGCACGGGCGCCCCGCAGGAGGCGGACGGCGGCGCTGCCTGGCAGAGCGTCGGCGCCGGTGTGTGGGGCCGCGGCGCCCCGGCACCGGGGCTCGACGGCCGTTCCGCCGGGGGCGCGCCCCCCCGCGCCCGGGCCCGGGCCCCCCCGCCCGCCCCCGGCGCGCCGGGGGGGGGGCCCCCCCCGGGGGCGCCCCCGGGCGCCCCGAGGCCACCGAGCTCGCGGAGCCGGGCCGTCTGGCCGTCCTTGATGCC
>NZ_JBEHZD010000559.1:0-4834 GCF_040240285.1 Streptomyces sp. HSW2009
CCCCCGCCCCCGGCCCCCCCCCCCCCCCCCCCCCCCCCCCCCCGCCCCCGCCCCCCCCCCCCCCCCCCGGGGGGCGCGCCAACCACCGGGGCGGGCCCCGGGCCGGGGCACGGTCCCCACCTGGGGCCGCGGCCTCCGGAGCACGGCTCCAGAACGGGGGCGTGGGCGAGGCGAGCTGCCTCCCCGCGCCTCCGTTCGCGTACCCACCCGCTCCCGTACGGGCACCCACCCGGCGGCGTCGCGGTCTGCTGCCGGTCTGCGCCAGGCGAGGGAGGCGCGCGGCGATTGCGTGGTGTGGGCCAAATACTGCCGTCAGGGTCAGTGCGCGGACCTTTGGCCTGCGGTAGAACGGGTGAATGGTGAAGATCCTCATCTCCGCGGACATGGAGGGCGCCACCGGTGTGACCTGGCCGGCCGACGTCCTGCCGGGAACACCACAGTGGGAGCGCTGCCGCACGCTGTTCACCTCCGACGTGAACGCGGCCGTGCTCGGGTTCCTCGACGGTGGCGCCGACGACGTGCTCATCAACGAGGCCCACTCGACCATGCGCAACCTGCTCCTGGAACAACTCGACGAACGGGCGCAGCTCCTCACCGGCCGGCACAAGAGCCTGAGCATGGTGGAGGGGGTGCAGCGGGGCGACGTGGACGGCATCGCCTTCGTCGGCTACCACACCGGCGCCGGCACCGAGGGCGTCCTCGCCCACACCTACCTCGCCAACTCCATCACCGGCGTCTGGGTGGACGGCGTCCCGGCCAGCGAGGGCTACCTCAACGCGCTGGTGGTCGCCGAATACGGGGTCCCCGTCGTGCTGGTCACCGGCGACGACCTGACCTGCGAAGACGCCAAGGGGTACGCGCCGCGGGCGCAGGCGGTCGCGGTCAAGGACTATGTGTCGCGGTACGCGGCGGTGTGCCGGCCGCCGGCCCGTACCGCGGCCGACATCAGGGCCGCGGCCCGGGAGGCCACCGCACTCGCCGTCCGGGAGGCGCCCCGATCGGGCGGCCCGTACCAGGTGGAGCTGGAGTTCGACGCCGAACACCTGGTCGGCGCCGCGACGGTGGTGCCGGGCGTGCAGCCGCACGGCGAGCGGCGGGTGGTCTACACCTCGCCGTCGATGTACGAGGGCATCCGCTGCTTCAAGGCGGTGACCACCGTCGTGGCGGCGGCGGTCGAGGAACAGTACGGCTGATCGGGGGGAGCCATGGAAGCGACTGAGGAAACCGGAGCCGCCGGCGGGCCCGCGCTCGACCAGCAGGCGCTCGACGAGGTGGTGCGCTTCACCTCGGAACTGATCCGGATCGACACCACCAACCGCGGCGGCGGCTCCTGCTGGGAGCGGCCGGCCGCCGAGTACGTGGCCGAGCGGCTGGACGCGGCGGGCGTGGACGCCACCCTGCTCGAAGGGGAGCCGGGGCGCACCAACGTCGTCGCCCGGATCGCAGGGCACGACCCGGCGGCCCCCGCCCTGCTCGTCCACGGGCACCTGGACGTGGTGCCGGCCGAGGCCGCCGACTGGAGCGTGCACCCCTTCTCCGGCGAGATCCGCGACGGCGTGGTGTGGGGCCGGGGCGCCATCGACATGAAGAACATGGACGCGATGATGCTCGCCGTCGTCCGCGCCTGGCAGCGGCTCGGCGTACGGCCCCGACGCGACGTCGTGCTCGCCTTCACCGCCGACGAGGAGGACAGCGCCGACGCCGGCTCCAGCTTCCTCGCCGACCGGCACCCGGGACTGTTCGCCGGCTGCACCGAGGGCATCAGCGAGTCCGGCGCCTTCACCTTCCACGGCACCGTGCCCGGTTCCGACCGGGTGCACCGCATCTACCCCGTCGCGGCGGGCGAGCGGGGCACCGCCTGGCTGCAACTGACCGCACGCGGCCGGGCCGGCCACGGCTCCAAGACCAACCGGGAGAACGCGGTCACCCACCTCGCCGCCGCCGTGGCCCGGATCGGCGAACACCGCTGGCCGGTGCGGCTCACCCCGACCGTGCGCAGCGCGCTGAGCGAACTCGCCGCGCTGTACGGGGTGGCCGGGCCGGGCGCCGGGCCCGACGCCGGCTTCGACGTGGACGCGCTGCTCGCCGGGCTCGGCAGCGCCGCCGCCCTGGTCGAGCCGACCGTGCGCAACAGCGCCAACCCCACCATGCTGGACGCCGGTTACAAAGTGAACGTGATCCCCGGCAGCGCCACCGCCTTCGTCGACGGGCGGGTGGTGCCCGGCGGCGAAGAGGAGTTCACGGCCACGCTCGACGCGCTGACCGGGCCGCACGTCGAGTGGGAGTACCACCACCGCGAGGTGCCGCTGACCGCGCCGGTCGACTCGCCCACCTTCGCCGCGATGCGCGCGGCCGTCGAACGCTTCGACCCCGGCGCGCACGTCGTGCCGTACTGCATGGCCGGCGGAACCGACGCGAAGCAGTTCTCGCGCCTGGGCATCGTCGGCTACGGCTTCTCGCCGCTGAAGCTCCCGGTGGGCTTCGACTATGCGGCGCTCTTCCACGGCGTGGACGAGCGGGTGCCCGTCGAGGCCCTGCACTTCGGCGTCCGCGTCCTCGACCACTTTCTGCGGGAGGCATAGAAGATGGTGACCACGGCCCCGTACGGAGCCTGGCGGTCCCCGATCGGGGCGCAGCACATCGCCGCGCACGACGGAAACCCGGAGCATGTGGGCGTGGTCGGCGACGAGGTGTGGTGGACCTCGCCGCGCCCGGCCGAGAACGGCCGGCGGACGCTGGTCCGCCGCCGCCCCGGGGGCACCGAGGAATCGCTGCTGCCCGGCCCGTGGAACGTGCGCAGCCGCGTCATGGAGTACGGCGGCGCCTCCTGGGCCGCCACCGCCCGCACCGCCGGCGGCCCGCTGCTGGTCTTCAGCCACTTCGACGACCAGCGGCTGTACGCGTACGAGCCGGACCTCGCCGGCGGCCAGCCCACGCCGTTGACGCCGGTGTCGGAACTCGGCGGCGGGCTGCGGTGGATCGACCCGGTGCTGGTGCCCGAGCGCGGCGAGGTGTGGTGCGTCCTGGAGGAGTTCACCGGGCCCGCGCCCACCGACGTGCGCCGGCTGCTGGCCGCCGTGCCGCTGGACGGCTCGGCCGCCGAGAACCGCGCGGCGGTGCGCGAACTCACCGACGACACGCACCGCTTCGTCACCGGCGTGCGCCGCTCGCCCGACGGCCGGCGCGCGGTGTGGATCGCCTGGGACCACCCGCGCATGCCGTGGGACGGCACCGAGTTGAAGACCGCGGAGATCACCGCCGACGGCACCTTCAGCGGCGTACGCACCCTGATCGGTGGGCCCGGCGAGTCGATTCCGCAGGCCGAGTGGGCGGCCGACGGGACGCTGCTGGCGGCCAGCGACCGCAACGGCTGGTGGAACCTGTACCGGGTCGACCCGGACAGTGGCGCGGCGGTCAACCTGTGCCCGCGCGATGAGGAGTTCGCAGGACCGTTGTGGAAGGTCGGCTTCCGCTGGTTCGCGCCGCTGCCCGGCGGGCTCGTCGCCACCCTGCACGGCCGGGGAGCGCTCACCCTCGGCATACTCGACCTGCACGCCGCTCCGACGCCGGGTGCCGCGGTCGGCGGCGGTGCAGCCGACAGCGGGGCGGTCGGCGGCGGTGCCGAACTGCGGCCGGCCGACGCGGTCGGCCCGTGGACCGAGTGGCTGCCGACCCTCGCCGTCGACGGAACCCGGGTGGTGGGCGTGGCGGCCAGCCCGCACACCGGCTACGAGGTCGTCGAGTTGGACACCTGCACCGGTCATGCCCGGGTGATCGGCGAACCGCACCGGGACGTGGTGGACCCGGCGTACTACCCGCAGCCCGTCGCCCGCACCTTCACCGGCCCGGACGGCCGGGAGGTGCACGCCCACCTCTACCCCCCGCGCAACCCCGACCACCGGGCGCCCGACGGCGAACTCCCGCCCTACGTGGTCTGGGCACACGGCGGCCCCACCAGCCGCTCCCCACTGGTGCTCAGCCTCCAGGCCGCGTACTTCACCTCGCGCGGCATCGGCGTGGTGGACGTCAACTACGGCGGCTCGACCGGCTACGGGCGCCCCTACCGGGAGCGGCTGCGCGAGCAGTGGGGCGTGGTCGACGTGGCGGACTGCGCGGCCGTCGCCGAGGCGCTGGCCGCCGAGGGCGGCGCCGACCGGGACCGGCTGGCCATCCGCGGCGGCAGCGCCGGCGGCTGGACCACCGCGGCCTCGCTCACCAGCACCTCGCTGTACGCGTGCGGCACCATCCTCTTCCCGGTGCTCGACCTGGTGAACTGGGCGACGGACGGCACGCACGACTTCGAGTCGCAGTACCTGGAGGGCCTGGTCGGCCCGCTGGCCGAGGTGCCGGACCGCTACCGCGAACGCTCCCCGCTGCACCGCGCCGACCACCTTCGGGCGCCGTTCCTACTGCTCCAGGGCCTGGACGACGCGGTGTGCCCGCCGGCGCAGTGCGAGCGCTTCCTCGCCGCCCTGGCCGGACGCGACGTCCCGCACGCGTACCTCGCCTTCGCCGGCGAGGGCCACGGCTTCCGCCGCGCGGAGACGATGATCCGCTCCCTGGAGGCCGAAATCTCGCTGTACGGGCAGGTCTTCGGCTTCCCCACGGAGGAGGTGCCGGGGGTGACGTTGGCGCCGTAGGGCTGGGCTTGGGGTGGGTCTCTTTGGGGGCGGGGTGTTCGGTCGAGCTGGTTGGGTCTCGGCTGGCTGGCTGGCCGGGTTGGTGGGGCCGGGGTCGGGTGCGGCGATGGTCGGGGCGTGGCCGGGAGCTGCTGGGGTGATTTCCGGCCCCGCCCCGCCCGGCCCCCCCCCCCCCCCCCCCCCCCCCCCCCCCC
>NZ_JBEHZD010000056.1:0-24207 GCF_040240285.1 Streptomyces sp. HSW2009
CCCCCCCCCCCCCCCCCCCCCCCCCCCCCCCCCCCCCCCCCCCCCCCCCCCCCCCCCACCTGTGGAGCAAGCGACCGGTGGCGGCTGCACCGAGCGGTCGGGGCGACTCCAGGCCCCGAGCGCACCAGTACGGTCAGGCCGGCATCAGCAGGGTCAGCCCAGCGAGCCGAGCAGCGCGGCCAGCGCGTCGGGCGCGCCCTTCGGCAGGTCCGCCACCGCGTTCAGGTGGAACACGTGCTCGCCCTCGCGCAGCGGCGACTTGCCGAACGTCTTCTTGAACAGCTTCTCGCCCTCGCCGGTCAGCGCGGTCCGCACGTCCACGGCCTTGATCTGCTTCTGCGTGACCTGGGCGTTGTCCCGCTTGATCGTGTAGTTCAAGAACTGCGCCTGCCGGGCCTTGGCCCGGTTGACCGATGCGTGGACCACGGTCCGCGGGGTCTTGTCCACGTAGTTGTGGACCTTGCTCAGGTCGAGGCGGTCATCCCGGTCACGGAAGCTCAGGCCGCCCTGCAACTTGGCGTAGTCCCGGGTGCCCTCGGTCAGCGGGAGCGACACGCACTGGCGCTGCTTGCCGGTCAGTCGTGCCTTCCCCGTGGCGACCAGCTTGATCTTCGCCTCGGCCAGCCGCTTGGCGGCGGGCTTGGTCAAGCAGAACTCGGCCTTGCCGTTCTTGATCGGCATGGTCGCCTCACGTGCCTGGGCCGGCGTCACCGCACCCGCCAGCGCCACGGCAACGACGGCGGCACCGGTCATTCCTCGCATCATGACTAGTCCTCATGGATCAGGCTGACCGTGATTCGGTCGGCACGTGAGGACAACGCCGGGTGCCTCCTGCGGGTGACGAACCCCCGGGGACAATCACCCGGCTCAGTGAGCGCGTGGGCGGAGCGCGCCGCGGGGTCGGCCGGCGCCCGTACCGCTTGCGCGCGCCCGGCCGGGGCGAGCGGAACGCGGTCCTCCGGGCGTCTTCCCCGCGTACGGCTCACACACTGCTCGCGCGCCCGGGCAGGCGGTGGGCACGACGACCCCCGTCCACCCGGGCGGTGGTGCGAAGGTGCCTAGCGGACCCGTCCGTACCAGACCTTCTTGGTCCAGATCTTCTCCAGCCGCACCGACTTGCCGGGCTTCGGAGCGTGCCAGATCTTGTTGTGCCCGGCGTAGATGCCCACGTGGTAGACGTTCCGGCCGGAGTGGAAGAAGACCAGGTCCCCCGCCTTGCGGGAACCTGCGGACAGGTGGCGGGTCTTGTTGTACTGGGCGGCTGCCGTGCGCGGCAGTTTCTTGCCCGCCTTCTTGAACGAGTAGAGCGTGAGCCCTGAGCAGTCGAACCGGTGCGGACCGGCCGCCCCGTACTTGTAGGGTGCGCCCTTCTTGCCTGCCGCGACCTTGAGCGCCTTGTGGGAGACGGTCGCCGCTTCGGCGTCGGCGGTCATCGCCGGAAGGAAGGCCGACCCCGCCAGCACCGTCGCGGTGAGGGCTGAGGCGGTGCCGAGGCGAGAAGCGAGCGCGGGTATACGAGCCTGCGCGGACATACAGAAGCCCTTCGTCATCCGCCTGCGAAAGATGACCTGTCGGGTTCGGACTGGCGAAGTTGCCCGGCCACCTGCGTGGCTTCACCCCAAGGACCACCGACTTCGTGGTCCGTCGTGCTTGGGTCTCCCGTTCCTGCCGATCTGCGATCTACTCCTTGGCCCGTGCGGCGGCAGGACTCGGCGTCCGCCCGGACCGCCCCGCCGTGGTGACGGGGGCTTGGTGGTGTCGGATAGGGATACTGCGCCATCCACGGCCCGAATTCGCAGTCGAAAGGGCTGTATGTGAAGTTCTTCACCTTCGTCGGTGATGGCGAACCGCGCCGCAAAAGGTCCCCCGTAAGAGTCCGTAGCACCCGGGTTGACCTGCGGAAATGCAAATTCGGACGAGGGGCGTCCGGGGCGCGGACGGCCACTGGGCCAGCCGGCCCCCCTCGCGGCCGGTTCCGGAGTGTGGATGGTGATGAGACGTCACGCCGCGCTCCTGGCCGCGCGTCGACGGATCGGACGCCCCGTAGGGCGCCCGGCGTCGCGGTGCATCCCGGATCGGGTCAGGGCGGGGCAGTTCCGGCAATACGGGTGTGAGTGCCGGCTTCTGGAGTATCCGGGCGCGCCGGTCAGTCCTCGGCGTCGAACGGGTTCACGCCGGTGAAGGCCCGGAACTCCTCACCCGGCACCAGCCGCCGCGACCGCACCTGGCTGAAGCCGGCCTCCCGGAACTGACCGACGAGCGTCTCCGGGTGCGGCAGCGGCCCGGTGAAGTCGGCGTACGCGCACCACATGTTGAGCATCTCAAGACCGGGACCGCCGCCCTGGCAACTCGTCGTCAGGAGCAGCTTGCCGCCGGGCATCAGGAAGGAGCGCGCCCGCTCCAGCACCTTGATCCGCTCGCCCTGCGGGAAGTAGTAGATGTTGTTGTGCAGGGTGACCAGGTCGAACTTCTGGTCCGTGGCATAGGTCCGCAGATCGCCCCGGGCGATCTCCACCCGGTCGGAGAGTCCCCACTTGTCCAGGTTCACCCGGGCCTGCTCGACCACCTCGCTCTGGAGGTCGATCGCCACGGCCGTCAGCCGGTCGTTGAGCGAGGTGGCGTGCCGCACGTACGTACCGCTCCCGCACCCCACCTCAAGGAGGCGCACTGGCGCGGTGCGGTCCACGTGCTGCTCCACCACCCCCTGCACAGCGGGCTCCAGGACCCGGGACGAGCGGGCGATGAGAGCGCCGTCCTGATCGGCGATCGACACCCGCCGGCCCTCGCGCAACATGTTCGGCGCGTCCAGGAGGAGCGGGGCGTGGAAGCGCATGAGCTGTTCGAGCAGCGCCGCGTACGCGTCGGAGTCGGGCCGGGCCAGCCCCTTGGCGAGCCGACTGCGCAGCCGGTACCGCCCACCGCGCTGACCGAGGTCCCCCACCCGCACACCCATGTCGAGCCAGGAGCCGAGCAGCTTCTCCTCCTCGTGCAGGCCGAGCTCATCGGCGAGCGCGGGGGCGTCCAGCGGCTGCTGCGCGAGGTGGCGCAGCACCCCGCTGGTGGCCGCCGCGGCCAGGAAGGAGGCGCGGTAGACGGGGGCGGAGAGGTCCTTCGGCATGCGCACCGCGAGCGGGAGCTGACGGCTGCGCACCAGCTTGGCGAACGTCTTGATCTTCACAGGGGTGTCCTCATCTGTGTACGGGGGAGCAGGGCGGCGCGCGCGGCAGCGGCTCGATACGACGGCTGACCGGCGGGCCTCGACCCGCGACCTGACGCCCGGCGACACGGTGCTGGGCACGCGGGAACGCGCGGGAAGGGGAAAGAGCGGCGCACGCGGAACGTGACGGTGGGCGGGCGCTGGGGGCTGACTGCCCAACACGCCCGCGGCCCACACGTCGCACGCCGAAGCGACGCGCCCGACAGGTGTATCAGGAGATTCACCGATGGTGTCCGTCGAGCCGTGCCCCGTATGCGCACTCCGATGCGCTCCGGCGCACTGCATTCCTCGGGAATCTCCTGCCCATGACGGTGGCAGGGCGTTGCGCGCCCGAAACGGCGGTCCACTCGTACGGGTGATGAATGGCCCGGTCGGGTTGGGCCGCCCGGTGGTCGGCACCGCCCATACGGGCCAAGGCGGGCTGACCTGTTTGGGGGACCGCCTGTCGAACGCCCGTCGGGGAGGCCACCCCTCCGTTTCAGTGGGCTTGAAGGCCGACCTAAGCCGGTTACTGAACGGTGGGACCGTCAGTGATTTCTCTTAACCAATCAGGCACGGCCCACTGGGGGAGATTATGACCACCGCACCACAAACGGACACCGCGCTGGGTGTCGATGTCGAAATCGATGTGCTGAACGCCCCTGACGAAGACATCGCCGAACTCAAGAAGAAGGTCTACGAACACAAGATCGTGGTCCTCAAGGGGCAACACCTTTCCGCCGCCGAATTCGTCACCTTCGGCCACCGCATGGGCGAGGTGGAGACCTACTACCAGCCGATGTACCACCACCCCGAGCACAAGGAAATCTTCGTCTCCTCGAATGTGAAGGAGGCGGGACAACAGGTCGGCGTGCCACAGACGGGAAAATTCTGGCACCACGACTACTCGTTCATGGCGCGCCCGTTCGGACTCACCCTGATCTACCCGCAGGTGGTGCCGAAGGAGAACCGCGGCACCTACTTCATCGACATGGGCAAGGCGTACCGGAAACTGCCGCAGGCCACGAAGGACGCCCTCGCGGGATCGAGCAGCCGCAACAGCGTCCGGCGGTACTTCAAGATCCGCCCCGACGACGTCTACCGGCCCATCACCGACGTACTCGCCGAGATCGAAGACCACACCCCGGCCGTCACCCACCCCACCGTCTTCCCGCACCCGGTCACCGGCGAGCCGCTGCTCTACATCAGCGAGGCGTTCACCTACGAGTTGCAGGCCGCCGACGGGTCACCACTGCCCGAGACCCTGTTGCGCGAACTGCTCGCCGCGGTCGGCCAGGCCGACCCCACCTTCCAACACGAGAACATCCACCTCCAGACCTTCGACAAGGGCGACCTGCTGGTCTGGGACAACCGCAGCCTCGTGCACTGCGCCCGGCACACCGTCAAGCCCGAGCCGACCGTCTCGCACCGGATCACGGTCCACGACGACCACGAGTTCTACGCCGGAATCGACGCCCGGCAGCCGGCCGAAGGCCGCTGAGAGACAACCAGTGGACCTCATCAACACCAGCACCTCACGATCCACCCAGTACGGCTGTGACGAGCCGCTCCTGAACCGGGTCCTGACCCCCTACAAACCGCACTGCCGCTATCTGACGGCCGCCACCGTGACACGCCAGGGCGAGCCGAGGGACGGCGGGCGCGTCAGCGCGCGGGGCGAATTCACCATTCCCGAGTCGTGCTACATCGACGACACCGGACACTTCAATGCGGTCGAATTCAACCTGTGCTTCAACCAGCTCGTCTACTACCTGCTGGCGAAGTCCGTGAAAGAGCGTGCCATGTGGCCGTTCGACGCCTGGACACTGGACGAGTACTGGGCTCGGCAGCTTCCCGACATTCTCATCGTGGATTTCCGCAGCACCTTTCGGCGCGCCATGCGCGGGCGCGGGTTCTGGGGCGAGATCGACGTCGTGGGCGTCGACGAACGCGAAGGCGACGACGGATCGATCGTCCTGGTCAGCACCCTGTGCCGCTACGGCGAGGGCGACGCACCGACCTGCCACGGCGGCGTACGCCTCGCGGTGCGCACCACCAAGAACGACGCCGCGTGAGTGTCCCGTACGGACTTTGCAACAAGAGCAGGAGCCATGTCAGATAACGCCACCGACGTACGGGACCACGCAGCACCAGCCGGTCCCAAGACCTCCCACACCGGGCCCGAACCCATCGCCATCGTCGGCATCGGACTGCGCATTCCCGGCGGGAGTAACGCGCCGGACGAATTCGCCGAATTCCTGCGCACCGGCCGATCCGGGCTGCGCGAACTGCCCACCGACCGCTGGGACCCGGAGGGGCTGACCTCCGACGACCCGGCGGCCAAGGGCGTCATCCGGTGCGAACGCGGCGGATTCCTGGACCGCATCGACCAGTTCGACGCGAAGTTCTACAACATCTCGCCGAAGGAAGCCGACTACATCGACCCCCAGCAGCGGCTCGCGCTGGAGACCGGCTGGGAGGCGCTGGAGGACGCGGGCATCGACCCCAGCCCGCTGCGCCACGGCAGGGGCGGCGTGTACGTCGCCGTCAGCAACACCGACTACGCGGGCGAGATGGGGGGGTACGCGAACGAGGAACTCAACAGCTACATGCCCACCGGCGCCGCGCTCAGCGCGGTCTCCGGACGCCTGTCGTACTTCCTCGGCTGGCGCGGCCCCTGCATGACCATCGACACCGCCTGCTCCGCATCGCTGGTCGCCGTGCACCTCGCCGCCCAGGGCCTGCGCGAGGGCGAATCCGACGTGGCGCTGTGCGTCGGCGTCAACGCCATCGTCAACCCGCGCCCCTACATCCTCGCCAGCCAGTCGAACATGCTCGCCCCCGACGGCCGCTGCAAGACCTTCGACGAGGCAGCCAACGGCTACTGCCGCAGCGAGGGCGGCGGCGCGCTGGTCCTCAAGCGGCTCTCGGACGCCCAGCGCGCCGGCGACCGCATCTACGCCCTGGTCCGCGGCTCGGCCGTCGGCTCCGACGGCGAGAGCAGCTCCCTCATGGTGCCCAACGGCATCGCCCAGGAAGGGCTGATGCGCAGAGCGCTGGACGCCGCCGGAATGCGCCCGCACGACATCTCGTACATCGAGGCGCACGGCACCGGCACCCCGCTCGGCGACCCCATCGAGATCAGCGCCATCAGCTCCGTCTTCAGCGCCTCGCACAGTCCCGAACAGCCGGTCGTCGTCGGCTCGTTGAAGACCAACATCGGCCACATGGAGTCGGCGGCCGGCATCGGCGGGCTGGTCAAGACCGCGCTCCAGATGCGCGAGTCCACCATCTTCCCGCACCTGAACTTCACCCAGCCCTCAAGCCGCATCCCCTGGGACACCGCCCCCGTCGCGGTGGCCACCGAGCCCCGCCCCTGGACCGCCCCCACCAAGCGGGCGCTGGTCAACTCCTTCGGGCTGACCGGCACCATCGCCTCCGTCGTCCTCGAAGAGGCACCCGCGCCCGCGCCGGTCGAGGCCCCCACCGAGGAGGACGCCGGCCATCTGCTGACCCTCTCCGCCAAGTCGGCCCCGGCCCTGACCGGCCAGATCCAGCGCTACCAGCGGCTGCTGCGCGACCAACCCGACCTCGACGTCGGCGACCTCGGCTACACCAGCAACGTGGCCCGCGCCCACTTCCCGCTGCGGATCGCCGGCTTCGTCCGCGACCACGACGACGTCGCCCGGCTGCTCGACCGCGGGCTGGCCAAGGCCGGACAGGCCAGCGCCGGCACCGCGCAGGTGGCGTTCCTGTTCTCCGGCGGCGGCACCCAGTACGTGGGCATGGGACGCCCGCTGTACGAACGGTTCGCCACCTTCCGCGCCGAGTTGGACGCCTGCGACCGGCTGTTCACCCCGCACCTCGGCCGCTCCATCCGGGACATGCTCCTCGGCCAGAGCGATGACGCCGACCTGATCCACCAGATCGCCTACATGCAGCCCGCGCTCTTCGCGCTGGAGTACGCGGTGGCCAAGCTCTGGCTCTCCTGGGGCGTGCGCCCCTCCGTGCTGGCCGGACACAGCATCGGCGAGATCGTCGCCGCCACCGTGGCCGGGCTGTTCACGCTGGAGGACGCGGTCACCCTGATGGCCGCCAGGGCCCGGCTGATGGCGGCCTCGCCGCCCGGGGCCATGACCGCCGTCGAAGCGTCGGTCGCCGAGGTGTCCGAGCTGGTCGACAGCCACGACGACCTCTCCGTCGCCGCCGTCAACGGCACCCGACAGCTCGTACTCTCCGGCGGCAAGGAGTCGCTGGCCGCCGTCGAGCAGCAGCTCACCGAGCGCGGCATCAAGAACCGGCGGCTCGCCGTCTCCTGCGCCTCGCACTCCCCGCTGATGGCCGAGGCCGCCCGCGAGCTGCGCGACGTCGTGGCCGGGCTGGCTTTCCACGAGCCCGAGTTCACCCTGATCTCCAATCTCACCGGCAGCGTGGCGGACCCGGCCGAGATCTCCACGCCCGACTACTGGGCCCGCCACCTGCGCGAGGGCGTCAGGTTCGCCGACGGCATGCACGCCATCGCCGAACGGGGTCGACACCTCTTCCTCGAATGCGGCCCCGCCACCGAACTGATCGGCATGGGCAAGCAGTGCCTGGACGACGCCGCCGGCCACGCCTGGCTCAACAGCCTGCACGCCGAAGACGCCGACGCCACCGTCACCCGCCAGGCCCTCGCCCAGCTCTACACCGCCGGCGCGCCCATCGACTGGACCGCGTACCACCACGGGCGCGAACGCCGTCGGATCTCCCTGCCCACCTACGCCTTCGACCGCCGCCGGCACTGGCTGCCGGCCCCCGCCGCCGCGCCCCAGAGCGCCGGCACCGGCGGCCACCCGCTGCTCGGCAAGGAAACCACCACGAGCAGCCAACTGGACGCAGGAGAGCGGGAGTTCACCTCTCGGGTGAGCGCGGACCGACCCGCCTACCTCGTCGACCACAAGGTCATGGGCAAGATCGTCTTCCCCGGCGCCGGCTATGTCGAAATGCTGATCGCCCTCCAGGACGCCGTCTACGGCGAAAGCAATCTGCCGATCACCGGGGTCAGCCTGCACGAGGCCCTGTTCATCGCCGACGAGGGCAACGTCGAACTGCGCACCCGCTGGCGCCAACGCCCCGACGGCACCGCCGAAGCCGAGATCGTCAGCCTGCTGCCCGGCGACGAGCCGGGCGCCGAAGGCATCGAGCGCCGCCACGTCACCGCCACCCTCGGCACCGCCGACCGCCCCGAACTCGACGCGACCGCCGCGACCCTGCGCACCCTGGCCACCGAGAGCGGCGAACCACGGGCCCGCTTCACCGCCGACGACCTGTACGCCGACTTCGCCGAACTCGGCGTCGACTACGGGCCCCTCTTCCAAGGGCTCGTCCACGCCGACGCCCACGGCCCGGACCTCGCGATCGGCGAACTCCGCGGCCAGCACGGCGCCAGCCCCGAGCACCTGCCGCCGGCCATCCTCGACTGCGCCTTCCAGACCATCACCGCACTGCGCGGCGACAGCGACGTGGTGGCCATGCCCGTCGGGATCGCGAGCTGCCGGCTACTGAAGAAGCCCCGCGGCAGCACCCTGCGCAGCGTGCTGCGCCTCCTCCCGCCGGAGCCCGCCCCCGCACCCACCGACGAGTCCGGCACGCCGGCCGCGCAGACCGAGGCCCCCGGGCCCGTACTCGACCTCATCGTGCTCGAAGGCGACCGACCCGTCTTCGTCATGGAGCGGCTCACCCTGCGCCAGGTGGCGGGTGCGGCCCCCGACCGCGACCGGATGTACTCCGAGCTCCGCTGGGTCAAGCGGTCGCTGCGCGCGGCCGACCCCCAGCCGCGGCACGTACTCCTCATCGGCGCCGACGAGCAGGGCCTGACCGAACTGGCAGGGCCCGCCGCCGACCGGCAGACCACCCTGACCGCCGTACCGAGCGCCGCCGACGCCGCCGCTGCCCTGGGGGACCAGCGGCCCACCGACGTGTGCTGGTTCTGGCAGCCGCGCCGGGGGACCGACGAACCGCTGCGGGCGGAGTGCGAGCGCAACTACCGGGACCTGCTCGCCCTGCGGGACGCCCTGGAGGCGGTCGGCTTCGGCCGCGACCAGCGGCTGTGGCTGATCACCGAGGGCGGCCAGTGGGTGCCGGGCGACGCGCCCGAACCGGCAGCGCAGGCGCCGACCTGGGCCGCCGCCACGCTCTGGGGCTTCGGCCACGTGATGTGGACCGAGTACCCGGCCCAGCGCGTCACCCTCATCGACCTGCCACCGCGCGGCACCGCGGGCGCCTACCCCGCACTGCTCGACGAGTGGGCCACCAAGGACTCCACCGAGTACCAGGTGGCCTACCGCGACGGACTGCGGCACGTACGCCGCATCTACCACGGCGTCGGCGGCCCGACCGCCACCGACGTGGAGTTGGTCATCAAGGAGTACGGCCAGTTCACCGGCGTCGTCACGGCACCGCTCCAGGAGGAGCCCGAGCCCGTCGGCGACCAGATCCGGGTACGGGTACGGGCCGCGGGCCTCGCCATGCGGGACGTCTTCAACGTCCTCGGCCTGCACCGGGTCTTCGCCGAGGAGAGCGGTCGCGGACCGCTGGAGGTCCCGCTCGGCCACGAGTGCGCGGGCGAGGTCGTCGCGGCCGGACCCACCGCCTCCTTCGAGGTCGGCGACGCGGTGATGGTGGCCCACCTGGGAAGTCTCCGCCGCCAGGTCACCGTCGCCTCGTCGCAGGCCGTCCGCAAGCCGGCCGACCTCACCTTCGCCCAGGCCGCGGCACAGCCCACCGCCTTCCTCGTCGCCCACCACGTGCTGCACCGGCTGGCCTGCGTCAAGCCGGGCGACCGGGTCCTCATCCACGCCGCCGCCGGTGGCGTGGGCCAGGCCGCCGTGCGCCTCGCCCAACGCGCCGGGGCCGAGGTCTACGCCACCGCAAGCCCGCACAAGTGGCCGTTGCTGCGCGCCCAGGGCGTACGCCACCTGGTGAACTCGCGCAGCCACGACTTCGCCGACGAGGTCCTGCGGGCCACCGCGGGCGAGGGTGTGGACCTGCTGGTCAACAGCCTGGACCAGGACTTCGCCCGGGCCGGACTGCGGACCCTGGCCCCCGGCGGCCACTTCGTGGAACTCGGCAAGGTCGGCCTGCTGAGCCCGGAGGAGGTCGCCCGGGCCAGGACCGACATCACTTACACCGACTTCACCGACGTCAGCACCGAGCGCACCGCGGAACTGGCCGGCGACGCCCTGGGCACCATCGGCGGGCTGCTGGAGCGCGGCGAGTTCGCCCCGCTGGCCACCACCGTCTACACCCTCGACGAGATCGACGAGGCGCTCGGCGCAGTCAGCCGCGGGGCTCTCACCGGCAAGGCGGTGCTCGCCTTCGAAGACGAGCGCCTGCCCGCCGCCCCCCCGGCCGAGATCGGCCCCGACCGCACCTACCTGGTCACCGGGGGGCTCGGCTCGCTCGGCCAACTCGCCGCGGAGAAGCTGGTGGGCCTCGGCGCCCGGCACATCGCCCTGATGGGCCGCCGCACCCCGGGCGAGGCCGAGCGCGCCGCGCTGGCGGAACTGCTCGGACCCGACGTGGAGATCGTCAGTTACGTCGCCGACGTGAGCGACGCCGAGGACATGGCGCGGGTCAGCGCGGACCTCGGCGCCCGGCCGTACCCGCTCGGCGGGATCATCCACGCGGCCGGAGTCCTCGCCGACGCCCCGGTCACCGCGCAGACCTGGGAGAGCATCGACACCGTCTTCGGCGCCAAGGTGTACGGCAGCCACCTGCTGCACCAACTCGCCGGCGAACACGCCGAGGTGCGGTTCCTCATCGGCTACTCGTCCCTGACCTCCGTACTCGGCTCGCGCGGCCAGGCCAACTACGCCGCGGGCAATGCCTACCTGGACACCCTGATGTGGCGCCGGCGCGCGGCCGGAGCGCCGGGCATGAGCGTCAACTGGGGCGCCTGGGGCGAGATCGGGCTCGCCGCCACCATGGACGAACAGCACATCGCCAACGTCGAACACCAGGGCTTCGGGTTCTTCAAGCCGACCACCGGAATGCGCTCCCTGATCCGCCTCCTGGACCGGCCACCGGCCCAGGTCACCATCGCCGAGGTCGACTGGGACCAGTGCGTGGCCACCAGGCCGCTGCCCAGCGCGCTCTACCACCAGGTGGGCCGCGCCAAGCAGAACACGGCCGTCAGCGTGGACCTCGACGCGCTCCTGCAACTGTCCAAGTCGGAGCGGCGACAGGGCGTCTCCCTCGTCGTCCGCGGCGTCATCGCCGACCTGCTGCACTTCGACGGCGCCGACGACGTACCACCGGACGCCCGGTTCTTCGAGGTCGGGCTCGACTCGCTGGCCGCCGTGGAGCTGAAGAACGCCCTGGAACTGTGCTTCAGGCTGCCGCTCTCCGCCTCCAGCGTCTTTGACCACCCCTCGGTCTCGCTGCTGGGCGAGTTCATCGACGGCCAGCTCACCACCGCAGTCGAAGGAGACCGGGCATGAGCCACCGCCCCCCGGCCGGACGTCCGAAGACCATCGCCGCCGCCTCCGCCCACCACGCCGAGGTCAGGCCCGACCACATCGCCATCGCCTGCGATGGCCGTACGGTCACCTACCGCGAACTGCACCTGCGCAGCAACCGCACGGCGCACGCGCTGCTGGCCGCCGGCGCGGTGCCGGGCACCAGGGTCGGCCACCTCGGGCACGACGGCGAGCACCTCTACGACCTGCTGCTGGCCTGCGCCAAGATCGGGGCCGTGCTGGTGCCGGCCGACCCACGGCTGACCCCGGGGGAGATCGAGCACGTCCTACGCGACGCGCAGGCCGAACTCCTCTTCACCGAGGAACGACACCTGCCGGCCATTGAGAGGCTGCGGCCCGGCCTCGACCGGCTGCGGCTGGTCGTACCACTGGAACCGGGCGAACACGACCCCGGCTTCCTGGCCTGGACGGCCGGCCACCCGGAGACCGAGCCCACCGGCGGCGCCGGCCCCCGCCACCCGCTGGCCCAGATGTACACCAGCGGCACCACGGGCGCGCCCAAGGGCGTCGTCCTCAGCCAGGCCAGTTTCTGGGCGATCAACGACCTGCTGGCCCGGCACGAACTCGACTGGCTCGACTGGCGCGAGGCGGACCGCAGCCTCAGCCTGCTGCCCGGCCACCACATCGGCGGCCCCTGGTGGTTCCTGCACGGCTACCGGGCCGGCTGCACCAACGTGCTGGCCCGCACCTTCGACGCCAAGCTGACCCTGGAGCTGATCCGCGACGGCGGGCTGACCACCGCACTGCTCGTACCGTCCATGCTCCAGATCCTGCTGTCCGAGCCCGATGTGGGACCGGCCGACTTCGCCGGGTTGCGCAAGATCGTCTACGGCGGCTCGCCCATCCCCGAATCCGTCCTCGAACGCTGCATCGAGGTCATGGGCTGCGAGTTCGCGCAGATCTACGGGCTCACCGAGACCTGCGCATCGGCCGTCTGTCTGCCGCCGGCCGACCACTACCCGGGCAGCCCCAGGCTCGGCGCCGCCGGCCGGCCCTACCCCGGGGTCGCGGTGCAGGCCGTCGACGCGGCCGGCGCGGTCCTGCCGCCCGGCGAGATCGGCGAGCTGCGCGTCGACACCCCCGCGGTGATGACGGAGTACTGGCAGCGCCCGGAGGAGACCCGGCGGACCCTGACCGACGGCTGGCTCTACACCGGGGACGCGGGCTACGTGGACGCCGACGGCTACGTACACGTCTGCGACCGCATCAAGGACGTGATCCTGGTCGCGGGCGAGAACGTCTACCCGGCCGAGGTCGAGAACGCCCTCAGCCGGCACCCCGCGGTCGCCGAGGTGGCCGTGACCGGCGTGCCGCACCAGGTCCGCGGCGAGGCGGTGCACGCCTGCGTGGTCGCGCGACCCGGCGAGCGACCGAGCCCACGTGCCCTGCTGCTGTTCCTCAAGGGCCGACTGGCCGACTACAAGATGCCCACCAGCTACGAGTTCGTGGACGCGTTGCCGCGCAACGCGGGTGGCAAGATCCTCCGGCGCGGGGGGGGGCGCCCGGGGGGGGGGGGGGGGGTTTTAAAAAAAAACCCCCCCCCCCGCCGGCGGCCGAGGGGGGGGGGGGGGGGGGGGGGGTTTAAAAAAAAGGGGGGGGGGGGGGGGGGCGGCCCCCGCCGGGGCCCCCCCCCCCGGCGGGGGGGCGGGGGGGGCCGCCCCGGGGGGGGGCCACCCCCCCCCGGCGCGGGGGCCCCCCCCGGGCCTAGGGAGTGGCGATGGACGCATCCACCGAGGCGGGCACGGAACAAGAACTGCTCGACCTGCCGCTGCCCCGACCGCGCGAGTGCCCCTTCGGGCCCTCACCCGACTACGCCAGGCTGCGCATCGAGTCACCGGTGGTCAGGGTGAAGTGCCCCACCGGCATGCGCGCCTGGCTGGTGAGCCGGTACGCCGACGTGCGCGAGGTGCTGGGCGACTCGGAGCGGTTCAGCAGCCGCACCGGGCAGGTGCCGCACATGATGGGACACGCCGACCCCGAACGGCCGGTGCGCCCCGGCGAGTTCACGCGCATGGACGGGGCCGAGTACCAGCGCTTCCGGCGCCACATCGGCCCGGAGGTCGGCACGCCCAAGCGGCTCGCGGAGCTGCGCCCGCGGGTCGAGGCCATCGTGGCCGAACGCATCGACGCACTGGCCGCGGCCGGCAGCGCGGCCGACTTCTACGGCGACTTCACCGTTCCGGTCACCACCGCGGCGATCAGCGGCGTGGTCGGGGTGCCGTACGCCGACCGGCAGTTGTTCCACACCGCAGCCGCCGCCGTGTTCAGCGACATCACCTCCGAGCCGCAGATGGCGGCGGCGATGCAGCCGCTCCACGGATACCTGTACCAACTGGTCCGCGCGCGGCGTGCGGACCCGCAGGACGACGGGGTCAGCCGGATCATCGTCCGCAGCGAGCAGAGCAACGAGCCGTTCTCCGACATGGAACTCGTGGCGATGTGCGCGGTGATGCTGGTGGCGGGGTTCGACACCACGGCCACCGCGCTCGCCCACGGCATGTTCGCCCTGCTCGCACACCGGGAGCAGTACGCCAGGCTCCAGGCGGAACCCGCACTGATCCCGAGCGCCGTGGAGGAGATCGTGCGCTGCTTCGGGGGCGCGGCCGGCATCGCCCGGCAGGTGACGCGGGACACCCGGATCGGCGACACGCCGGTGCGCGCGGGGGAGTACGTGGTGGTGGCCATCCAGGCCGCTGACCGTGACCCCGAGCAGTTCGCCGACCCCGACCGGATCGACGTGGGCCGACGCATCAGCGACCACCTCGGGTTCGGCTACGGCACGCACCAGTGCTTCGGTCAGCAGACCGCCCGCCTGGAGTTGACGGTGGTCCTGGAACAACTCGTGCGGCGCATCCCCACGTTGCGCCTCGCGTGCCCGGTTCAGGAGGTGCCTTTCAAGGCCAACACACCGGTGATCGGTCCGGCGGCGGTGCCGGTGACCTGGGACGAGATCCTGCCGAGCGGAGAGGGAGCACGTTGATGGAGGTCCGGGTCGACGAGGACGGGTGCGTGGCGTCGGGCATGTGCGCCTACCTCGCCCCCAAGGTGTTCGACCAGCGCGATGACGACGGGGTGGTCGTGGTCCTGCAACGGCTGCCGGACGGCGACCAGCACGAGGCGGTACGCGACGCGGTCCGCAACTGTCCGGCGCAGGTCATCTCGGTCGAGAGGGTGGACGCCCCGGAGCCGGGGTGAGGACCGGGGTGGCCGGACCGTGCGGTCGCGCGGGCCGGCCACCCCGCCCCGGCGGGCCGGTCCTGCACATCGGGGGAGGGGCTGGCCGGACCGTGGGGCACGTGACGCCCGGCCGGTCGGGGTGTGTGACCGGCCGGGTGGGTGGCGTGTCCCAGGCGGTGGAACCGGCGGCCGGCGGGGCCGGCCGTCAGGCGGGCGAACGGGTCGTAGGGCAGCGGGGGTTCAGCTCGGTCGTCCGCTGAACGCCTCGTCCCCGGTGAGGATGGCCCGGTGCAGGTCGCGCAGCGGACGGCAGGGTTCGAGGCCGAGTTCATCACTGAGCCGGCCGGAGGCCGCGCGGTAGACCATCAACGCCTCGGCCTGCCGCTCGGAGCGGTAGAGCGCCAGCATCAGGTAGCGGTAGAACGTTTCGCGGAGCGGATGGTCGCTGATCAGCGCGTAGAGCTGGCCGACGATCTCCCGGTGGCGGCTGAGGACGAGGTACTGCTCGATGAGGAGTTCCACGCACTGGAGCCGGGTCTCCTCCAGCCAGGTGGCGCAGGTGTTGACGATCGGCCCGTCGCGGGCGTCGTCGAAGGCGGGGCCGCGCCAGAGCGCGAGCGCGGACTCGAAGCAGCGCAGCGCCTGTTCGTGCCGTTCGAGCCTGACCAGTTCCCGGCCGTCGTCGACGAGCCGTTGGAAGTCGTTGCTGTCGAGCTCGTCGGGTCCCACGCACAGCAGGTAGCCGAGCGGTCGGGTGACGATGGACTGGCCGTTGCCCCCGGAGTTCCGGAGGAACTTGCGCAGTTGTGAGACGTAGACGTGCAGCGCCGCATGGGCGCGGCGGGGGGCGCGGTCGCCCCAGATTTCGTTGATCAACTGGTCGGCGGTGACCACCTGTCCGGATCGCGCGAGCAGCGCGGCCAGCAGGACTTCTGCCTTGTGTGCGGTGATGTAGGACGTGTCATCGGGGCCGATGACTCGGATGAGGCCCAGTAGTTCGTATCGCATAGGACTCCCCGGGTGCCCTCCGTCGCGGTCAACGGGGCCGGCAGTGCGCGCCCCGGTCAACGGGGGCTGGCAACATGCCCCCCGTGGCATAACCACGAGGCGCGACGATAGGTACCGATCCGGGTGATCAATGTGACCTGATCGATATCGGACGCACGGCGCGGCGCGGCCCGTCGCGGGCGTGCGCCGTGCAGGGGTGCACCGTGACCCACCCGCACTGCGACCCGCGCACGCCGGGCGGTGGCTCGTGGGGTGGCGGCGCGTGGAGTCGTTGGTGCGTGCGGGGCCGGCGCGGGCTGGTGCGGTCAGTTCAGATGGCTGTCGCCCGTCGGTCGACGCAGGGGTCCCAGAGGTCGCGTACGAGGGTGCGGCGGGGCGCAGGGGCGCGCGCTGGGTGCCTTCGTGGCGAATTTGCGACGGCCTGGTAATCGGTAAAACCAGGAGGAATTGGGGCGCTGGCTGTGTGGTGTGCGTATCGCACGGCTGGCTGGATCGTCAACGTTCCGCTGTTCGTCTATATGGCGGGAAGTCGGACATGGTGCCAGATCGAAAGTAAGGTTTGGCTAACCTTGGCTCGGTGGTACGTTCTCGGCGCCCAACGACGCCGACGGCGGGCGCGAATGGCCTCCCCATCTCCTGTCAGGAGCGGCTTTCCCCCTCGTACGCACCCCGGCCGGTGGCGTCGCTCCAGGGTCGAGCCCCATCCCCGCACCGGAACGGACGATCCCGCTCATGACGACGGCAACCACACCCTTTCGCCAACTCGATCACTTCGCGGTCGCCGAGATCACCCGTGCCGCAGAGCGCATTCTCGCCGACTGCGGCACCGCCACCACATCGCCGGAACTCCTGCGCCGCACCGCCGAGATGGCGGCCGGCCTCAGCGAGGCGACCCGTACCTACTGCCGCCCGGTCGACACCGACGACGGCCTCTACGTCTTACGCGGCCTGCCGGTCGACGAAGCCACCATCGGTGCCACGCCCGTGAGTTGGGTGACGGCCGGCGAGGCGGGCGCGATCTGGGACCTGATGCTCCTGCTGCTCGCCAGCGTGATGGGCCACCCCACGGCCTGGGCCGGGCAACAGGGAGGCCGCTTCGTCCACAACATCGTGCCCGCCCCGGGGCGCGAGCGCGAACAGACCGGGGCCAGCAGCACCGTCGTGCTGGCCCCACACACCGAAGACGCCTTCCACCCTGGCCGGGCCCATCTGCTGCTGCTCGGCTGCCTGCGCAACCACGACCGGATCGCGACCACAGCGGCCAGCATCCGCCGCGTCCGACTCGCCGATTCCGACGTGGAGACCCTGAGCACCTCCCAGGTGCCGATCCTCCCCGACGACGCCTACACGCAGGCGCGCACCTTCGCGGACGACGCGCCCGCCGTGCCCGCGCTCTGGCGCGGCCGACACGGCCTGACCCTGCGGTTCGACCCCGCCTACACCCCGCTGGAGCGGGCCAGCGCGCTCTACCGGGCCGCCTACCAGCGGCTGAGCGCGGAACTCGACCGGGTGACCATCTCAGTCAGCCTCGCCCCCGGTGAAGTGCTCGTCATCGACAACGACCTCGTGGTGCACGGCCGGGTGCCCTTCACCCCGCGCTACGACGGCACCGACCGCTGGCTCAAGCGGGCCTCCGTACGCGTCCCCGGGCGCCGCACCCGCCCGCCCGCCGAAACCGATGAGCACGGCTACGGTCAGATCACCGTCGAGGCGCGCACCGTATAGCCGGCGGCCCGTAGCCCGTCGCACGAGCCGGTGGGCCGCGGTCGGCGCCCCACAGCGCCAACGGCCCGCCGGTCGACCGAAACCGCGGATCGACTCAAGCTGCGGATCGAGCGAAACCGGCGCATCGACCGGCCCCGCCGACCGACCGAAACCGGTTCGCCAGCCGGCCCCCGCCGGTCTCCCACCGACCCCCGCGTACCCGCACGCCCGTATCCACGCACCCGGCGCGTCGGCCCCCGACGCCAAGTACGCGTCGCCAAGTACGCGTCGAGCCCCCACCAGACCCCGCACCGGAACCACGAAAGGGAAAGGCCATGACCGACTCCGCCACCACCGCCCGGCACCCGGGTGCTCCCGCAGGTGACCACACCGGCCTGCACATACTCGCCGCCTCGGACCTCGCCGGCCTGGAGATATCGATCGCCGACGTCATCACCACCGTCGAGGACGCCTACCGCACGCTGTACGCCGGGGCGTCGGAGAACCCCCGCAAGCTGAGCGTCGCACCGCGGGACAAGCACTCCGTCTCGTACGCCATGCTCGGCCGGGACGGCTCGCGGGACGTGGTGGCGATCAAGACCTCGTACAAGCACGGCCTGGACAAGGGGCGCACGGAGCAGCACTACTACACCACGCTCACGCTCTACGACGACGCCACCGGGCTGCCGGTGGCGATGATGGACTGTGGGCGGATCGGCGCGCTGCGCACGCCCGCCGTCTCCGCGTTGCTCGCCCGTGAGTGCGCCGCCCCCGCAGCCCGCAGCGCCCTGGTCATCGGCACCGGTACGCAGGGCCGGTTGGCGCTGCCGTTCCTGCTGACCGCGCTGCCCGGGCTCGACCGGCTGATGCTGGCCGGCAGCCACCCGGCCGGCATCGCCGCTGTGCGCGAGGAGTTGCGCGCCCACTTCCCCGAGCGCGCGCTGGAGGTCGTCAGCGATCTGCGGTCGGCCGCCGGCGACGCGGACGTCATCGTGGCCACCGCGGGCGGTCACACCCGGGCCGCCGTCGAAGCCGGCTGGCTGCGGCCGGGGGCGCTGACCATCCTGGTCGGGCACGGTCTGGCGCCCTCCACCCTGCACCGCGCCGACCGCATCGTGGCCACCAGCGAGGCCCAGATGCGCATCACCGGCACCGACATGGCCGACGACGCCGGCCGACTGCCGCCGGTCGACACCGAGCTCCCGCCGGTCATCGCCGGCATCACGGACGGTAGGCGACGCCCCGACGAGCGGATCTTCGCGTACAACAGCGGCCTGGTCGTCACCGACATCGCGCTCGGACACCACTTCGCACAGCTCGCCCTCGCGCAGGGCCTGGGCGAGCGAGTGGCGCTGTGGCGGTGACCTCGAAGGGGCCCGCGGCCGGCGCGCCCGCCGTGCCCCTGCACCCGGACCCGGAGTGGGACGCGCTGTGTGACAGCGAACTGCTCCCCGAGCTCAGCCACGCCTTCGGCGGCCCCTACCACCTCCTCCTGCCGCACCGCTTCGACGCCAACGTCGCCGCGTTCCGCGCCGTACTCGCCGAGTTGGACGTCCCCGGTGCGCTGCACTTCGCGAAGAAGGCCAACAAGGCCGCCGTCTGGGTCGAGCGCTGTGCGGCGGCCGGCATCGGCGTGGACGTGGCCAGCGCCGGCGAGTTGCAGCAGGCGCTCGGCCACGGCGTGCCAGGGCCCGACATCGTCGTCACCGGGCCGGCCAAGGCCGATGACCTGCTACGCCTGGCGACCGCCCAGGACTGTCTGATCACCGTGGACGCGCTGGACGAACTCGAACGGCTGCTCGCCATCGCACCGCCCGCCCGCCCGCGGGTCCTGCTCCGGGTGCACCCACCGCAGCAGCCGGCCAGCCGCTTCGGCCTGACCGGCCCCGAGGTCGAGCGCGCCCTGCACCGCTGCACACGGGCGGGAGCGGCCCTGCGGATGGAGGGGCTGAGCTTCCACCTGGCCGGCTACGCGGTGCCGCCGCGCGCCGCGCTCGCCGCGCACCTGATCGGGGTCTGCGCCCGCGCCCGGAGCCTCGGTCTGCCGGCCGACCTGATCGGCATCGGCGGCGGCTTCCCCGTGGACTACGTACCGCGTGCCGCCTGGCGGGACTTCGTTGCCCACCAGCAGCCGGCGCACTACCACGCGGGCAAGACGTTCCACGCCGACGACTTCTACCCCTACCACTCACCCACACCGGGCGCCGAGGCGCTGCGGGCCCTCCTGTCCACCGTGCCGCCCGGCCACCACGCCACCGTGGCCGAACAGGTGCGGGCGGCCGGCCACCGGGTGCTCCTGGAGCCGGGGCGCGCCCTGCTGGACCGGGCCGGCTGCACCGTCTTCCGCATCCAGGGCGTCAAGCACCGGCCAGCCGGCGACGCCCCGCCGGGCCGGCCGGGCGAGCGGCCCGCAGCGTACGGCCTGCTCACCGTGGACGGCACCAGCCTCAGCCTGTCCGAACAGTGGTTCAACAGCGAGTTCGTGCCCGATCCGGTGCTGGTCACCCCGGCCGGGCGGGCCCGTCCCGGGCGGCCCTACCCGGCGTGCGTGGTGGGGGCGAGCTGTCTGGAGTCCGACGTGCTGACCTGGCGGAAGATCACCTTCCCGGATCGGCCCGCCCGCGGCGACCTACTGGTCTACGGCAACACCGCCGGCTACCAGATGGACTCCAACGAATCCTCCTTCCACGACCTCGCCCTGCCCCCCAAGGTCGTCGTGGAGTCGATCGCCGACCGCCCCCGCTGGCGCCTCGACCGCCGTACGCCGCACTGATCCATCCCCCAAGTCCAGGAGCCCTGCCATGCCCAAGGCGCCCGACCGCCCCGCCGTGGTCTCCCGCGTATCCGAACTCATCGGCCACACCCCGCTGTTCGAGCTGTGCCGCACCGAGACGGACAGCCGGCTGCTGCTCAAGCTGGAGATGTACAACCCCACCGGCACCGCGAAGATCCGGATGGCCCGACAGATGGTGCTCGCGGCCGAGCGCGGCGGGGAGCTGCGGACCGGAGGCCGGATCGTCGAGTCCACCTCGGGCAACACCGGCCTCGGCCTCGCCGTCATCGCCGCCGAACGCGGCTACGCCTTCACCGCCGTCGTCGACCACCACGCCTGCGCCGACAAACTGCGCGCCATGCGGGCCCTGGGAGCCGAACTCGTCTACGCCATCGAAGGCGACCACGCCGACCTGGCCACGGCCGCCCGCGAGGAGTTGGCCGCCGAACTCGCCCGCGACCAGCCCAACACCATCTTCACCGAGCAGCACAACAACCCCGCCAACGCGACCGGCTACGCGCCGCTGGCACACGAGTTGACGCGTGCCGTCGACGGCCGGATCGACGTGCTGATCGGCGCCGTCGGCACCGGCGGCGCCCTCTGCGGCACCGCCCGCGAACTGCGCAGGACCCTCCCGCACTGCCGGGTCGTCGGCGTGGAACCCAAGGGGTCCATCGCCTTCGGCGGCCCCGCCCACGCCTACTACCAGTCGGGCACCGGAACGCCGGAGGGCGCGGAGATCGGCGCCCTCGTCGACTTCGACCTCATCGACGCCGGCGTCAAGGTCGGCGACGTCGAAGCCTTCGCCACCGCCCGCGTCGTCGCCCGCGCCACCGGGCTGCTGATCGGCGGCTCGGCCGGCGGAGTGGTGTACGAGGCGCTGGCCCAGATCGCCGCCGTACCACCGGGCAGCACCGTGGTCGCCCTGGTCAACGACGGGGGTGAGAAGTATCTGGACACCGTGTACGACGACGACTGGATGCGGGCCAGGAGCCTGCTCGACCCCGGGGTGGAACACGCGGTCGACGAGGCCCTCGGCAAGCTCCGCGGGAACTGAACCGCGATGGCGCTGAGCACCCTGATCCGGGACGGCCGGGCGCTGGCCACGCTCGCCGTCCCGCTGGCCCTGACCCAACTCGCCCAGGTCGCCCTGACCACCACCGACACGGTGATGATGGGTCTGCTGGGCACGGCAGACCTGGCCGCGGGCGGACTGGCCATCGTGATCTTCAACCAGCTCCGCACCATGGGGGTGGGCCTGGTGACCTCGGTGGGCAACCAGATCGCCGCCGCCGCGGCCCGCGCGGAGAAGGACGATGCCACCACCGACGACGGCGCGGAGGTGCGCCGCATCGTCCGGGCCAGCCTGCTGCTCGCCACCCTCGCCGGAGTCGTCGGCGCCGTGGCGATGGTCGCCATCGGGCAGGGCCTGTCCTGGGTCGGCCAGGACGCCGAGGTCGCCGACCGCGCGCAGACCATGCTGTGGGCGCTCGCCCCCGGGCTGCTGCCCTGCCTGTGGTTCCAGGCGATCCGCCAGTTCACCGTCGGCATGCGCAGGCCGCAGGCGCTGCTCCGGATCACGCTGGCTTCGGTGGCCGTCAACGCGGCCCTGAACTGGGGCCTCATCCACGGCACCTGGGGCCTGCCGGAACTCGGGCTGCCCGGCGTGGGCGCCGCCACCTCGCTCGTCCACCTGCTCTCCTGCCTGGCGCTGCTGGCCGCGACCCGCCGCGACCCGCTGCTGGCACCGCTGCTCACGCTGCGGCTGCGCGGCGCTGACCGGGCGACGGTACGGACCCTGGTCGGGCTCGGCGTGCCGATCGCGGCGACCTACGGTTCCGAGGCGGGTTTCTTCTCCGTCACCACGCTGATGGCGGGCAGCTTCGGCAGCGCGGCGCTGGCCGCCCACACGGCGATCAACCAACTCGTCTACATCGTGTTCCAGATCGCCGTCGGCCTCTCGCACGCCGCGTCCATCAACGTCAGCAGGGAATTGGCGCTGGGCCGGGTGGCCGCTGCCCGACGGCTGAAGAACACCGCCCTGGCCTGCGCCGCGGCCGTGCTCTCGGTGGTCGCGGTCGGCTATCTGGCCCTGCCCGACCTGGTGTTGCGCCCCTTCCTCGATCCGGGTGTGGCCGGGGACCGGCAGGCCCTGTCCATCGCGCGGGACCTGCTCCTGGTCATCGCGGTGCTCCAGTTCTTCGACTGCGCGCAGAACATCGGGGTCGGCCTGTTGCGCGGACTCGACGACACCAAGAGCGGTTTCCGGATCACCCTCGTGGGTTACTGGTGCGTGGGCCTGCCGGCTGCGGCCCTGCTCGGGTACGCGGCCGGCGCCGACACCATGGGCATCTGGCTCGGCCTGCTCATCGGCCTCGCCACCACCGCGGTGCTGCTGCTGGTCCGCTACCACCGCGCGCTCGCCCTGCGCGAGCAACCGCTGCCCCCGGACCGCCCGGCGGAGGTCACCTGACGGCCCCGCCGCGCGCGCCCGAGCGCCCCTGCTCCCGCCGCGGCCCGTCCCCGTACGTCAGCACGGCGTACGGGTACGGGCCGCGGCGTCTCCGTACGCCACGGCCGGGTACGGGGCTCGCTCGGGGCGCCGGCTGGCGGGCGCTGCCGGCCACCGTGGCCACGGGCCCGGAACCGATGGGCGACTCGCGCCAAAAGGGCCGCATACGGAGCCGGCGGTCCGCAGGGCTCCACCGAACCGATCCACGGTGTTCACCTCAGATGATCGATCCCGTGCCACGCTGCCATCGGCCGAACGACAGTTCGTCCGGACGGCGGCGCACCGACCACCTCGGTGCGGCGGCCGTCCGGCACTGGGGAGAGGACACCGACCATGCGCCACCACCGAGTCGCCCGCTGGAAGACGCTGCCCCTGCTGACCGCCGTGGCCCTGGGGGCTCTCGTTGTGCAGAGCTCGGCAGTCGCTGCAAGTTCTACGCGCGAAGACCGGCAGTCTGAGCGGATATCGACCGCTTACGCCGGCTACGACGACACGTACTACAAGGACGCCATCGGCAAGACCGGTGAGCCGCTGAAGGCGGCGCTGCACCAGATCATCAGCCGCAACACGAAGAAGCTCTCCTACAGCCAGGTGTGGGACGCGCTGAAGGCCACCGACCAGGACCCGGCCAACGCGGCCAACGTGATCCTGCTGTACACCGGCCGCTCGCAGAGCAAGAACTCCAACGGCGGCGGTGCCGACCAGTGGAACCGCGAGCACGTGTGGGCCAAGTCGCACGGCGGCTTCGGCACCGCGACCGGCCCCGGCACCGACATCCACCACCTGCGCCCCACCGACGTGTCGGTCAACAGCACCCGCGGCAACAAGGACTTCGACCTGGGCGGCAGCCCGGTCGCCGAGGCCCCGGGCAACCGGACCGACAAGGACTCCTTCGAGCCCCGCGACCAGGTCAAGGGCGACGTCGCCCGCATGATCCTCTACATGGCCGTGCGGTACGAGGGCGGCGACGGGTTCCCCGACCTTGAGGTCAACGACCGGGTGAACAACGGCTCCAACCCGTTCCTCGGCCGGCTTTCGGTGCTCAAGAAGTGGAACGCCCAGGACGCCCCGGACGCCTTCGAGAAGAAGCGCAATCAGGTCATCTTCGACAAGTACCAGCACAACCGGAACCCGTTCATCGACCACCCGGAGTGGGTCAACAAGATCTGGAAGTGACGGTGTAGGGCGGGAGGCGGAACGTTCCCGCCGCACCGGGTGGCGCCCCCGCCGCGGGGGGGGGGGCCCCCCCCGCGCCGCGGGGCATCGACGCCCCCCGGCGCGGGGCCGCCCAGGTGGAGGCGGGTGACCCCCCCCGAGC
>NZ_JBEHZD010000560.1:0-4805 GCF_040240285.1 Streptomyces sp. HSW2009
GCCGCACGGCATCCCGCTGCGGCTGGCCTACCGGGGCGTGTTAGCCGGCCGGGAACTCTTCGACCACCTCCAGCAACGGCACGTCGCCGGCGTGGAGGAGGTGACCGGCGAGCCCGGCGGCCGGCTGTACCGCAGGACGCTGCGGCTGCCGGGTGGCGGCGGCATCGTGGAGGTGCGCGAGCCCGCCGCCGACCAGGGCTGGCTCGCCTGCCGGCTGCACCTGTGCGAGCTGCGCGACCTGACGACGGCCGGCCAGCGGATGCGCAGGCTGTTCGACCTGGACGCGGACCCGTACGCGGTGGCCGAGCGGCTGGGCGGCTGCCCGTACCTGGGCCCGCTGGTCGCGGCTCGTCCGGGGCTGCGGGTGCCGGGCGCGGCCGATCCGCACGAGCTCGCCCTGCGCGCCGTGCTCGGCCAGGGCGTGTCGCTGCACGAGGCGCGCCGCCGGGGCGCGGCGCTGGTCAGCGCGTACGGCGCGGTGCTCGCGACCGCGAACGGGGAGCTGACGCACCTGTTCCCGAGCGCGGCCGAACTGGCCGAAGCGCCGCTGGACGCGCTCGACCTGCCGCCCGCAGGGCGCACCACGCTGCGCGCCCTGGCCACCGCGCTCGCCGACGGCAGCCTGAGCCTGGACCCCGGCGCCGACCGGGCCGAGGCCGAACGCCGGCTGCGCGACCTGCCTGGACTCGCAGGACGGACCGCCCGCGCCATCCGGATGCGGGCGCTGGGCGACCCGGACGTGCTGCTGCTCGGCGCCGAGCACGGCCAGCAGGACCCGCCCCCGCGGGGCGGCACGGGGCAGCCGGCGTGGGACGCGGCGGGGGAGCCGGCAGGATCGGGCCAGGAGCGCTGGCGCCCGTGGCGCTCGTACGCCACTCACTATCTGTGGGCGGCGGCCCGGCAGCCGGCTGCGGGTGCATACGCGCCGGCCACGGCGGTGACATCCGCAGGCACTCACGCACCGGCCACAGCGGCGACATCCTCGGCCGCCCACGCGCCGGCCGCGCCCGGGTCACCCGCAGCCGCCCACGCCTGACCACCGACCGCCCACGCGGCAGCCCCGCGGGCGATGGCCCCGCACGCGCCGCCCGTTGCCGCCCGCTGACTCCCCTGCGCGCTGCCCCCGCCCCGTACCGCTCCGGGCATGGCGCACTCGCCCGAGCCTGCCCCCGCCCGAACGTCCGTGGAGAACCCGATGACCAGCGCCCGCCCCACCCCGCTCACCCGCATCCGCGACATCGACTGGCAGGCGCTCGCCGACGAGGTCGACGCGTACGGCTGCGCACTCACTCCGCGGCTGCTCGACCCCGAGCAGTGCCGGGAGATCACGCGGCTGTACGACGAGCCGCAGCACTTCCGGTCGACGGTCGACATGGCGCGCTACCGGTTCGGCTCCGGCCAGTACCGGTACTTCGACCACCCGATCCCGCCCACCGTCGCCGCGCTCCGGGCGGCGTTCTACCCGCGGCTGCTGCCCATCGCCCGCGACTGGGCGGCCAGGCTGCGCCGCCCCGCGCCCTGGCCCGACACGCTGGAGGAGTGGCTCGCGGAGTGCCACGCCGCGGGGCAGACCAGGCCGACGCCCATCCTGCTGCGGTACGGCGTCGGCGACTGGAACGCCCTGCACCGCGACCTCTACGGCGACCTGGTCTTCCCGCTCCAGGTGGTCATCGGGCTCGACGCGCCGGGCACCGACCACACCGGGGGCGAGTTCCTGCTGGTCGAGCAGCGCCCGCGGGCCCAGTCGCGCGGCACCGCGGTGGCGCTGCCGCAGGGCCACGGCCTGGTCTTCACCACGCGCGAACGCCCCGTGCGCAGCGCCCGCGGCTGGTCCGCCGCCCCGGTACGCCACGGGGTGAGCGTGCTGCGAACGGGGCAGCGGCACACCCTCGGGCTGGTCTTCCACGACGCCGCCTGATGGGATGGCCGGGATGAACACCCCAGGACATGCGGACGGGCCGGCGGGTCACGACCCCGGTGAGTCGGCCGCGCCCCGGGCCGCAGCGGCGACGCCAGCAGCCGCATCCGGCCGGCTGTGGTACGTGGCCTACGGCTCCAACCTGCACGCCGCCCGCCTCGCCTGCTACCTGACCGGCGGCGCCCCCGCGGGCGGCGCCATGGTGCACCCCGGCTGCCGCGACCCGAGCCCGCCCGAGCGCAGCCTGCCGGTGGTCATCCCGGGGCGGCTGTACTTCGCCACCCACTCGCCCCGCTGGGGCGGCGGCCGGGCCTTCTACGACTCGGCCGCACCCGGCGAGACCGCGGCCCGCGCCTATCTGCTCAGCCGCGCCCAGTTCTCCGACATCGCGGCCCAGGAGATGTACCGCGAACCGGGCCGCGACCTCGACCTGACCGAGGTGCTGACCGCGGGGCGGTCCGCACTCGGGCCCGGCCGGTACGACACGTTGGTACGCGTGGGCACCCTGGCCGACCTGCCCATGGTCACCTGCACCGCGCCGTGGCACCTCCACGAGGTGGCGCCCTGCGCGCCCTCGGCCGGGTACCTGTACCACCTGGCCACCGGGCTGATGGACGCCCACCGCTGGGACGCGGCCCGGGCCGCCCGCTACCTGGCGAGCGCCCCCGGCGCGGCGGGCCACTGGACGGAGCCGGACATCGCCGCGCTGGTCAGGGCGGAGTAACTGCGCCGGCCTACGGGGTGGCTGCGCCGGCCTGCGGGGTCGCCGGACGGGCCCACGGGGTGGCCGCGCCCCACTGCCCCTCGCTCACTCGCCGCCCTGGGCCGCTGCCAGTACCCGGCGGGCCGCGGCCACCGAGTCCACCAGGGGGTGCAGGGCGATGGCGCGCAGTGCCGCCCGGTGCGAGCCGCTGGCGGCGGCCTCGATCGCGGACCGCTCCACCTCCTTGAGGCTGAGCATCAGCCCCAGTTGGCCGGGCTGCACCGCGCCGACGGCCAGCGGCCTCGCGCCGCCCGCGTCCACCGTGCAGGGCACCTCCACCACGGCGTCCGTGTCCAGGCCGGGCACGGCCGAGCGGTTGCGGACGTTGAGGATGAGCGTGCTGCGCTCGCCCCGGGAGATGGCCCGCATCACCGCGAGCGCCACCCGGTCGTAGCCGCCGCCCTCCAGGTCGCAGGAGTCGCGCTCCCAGCCGCCGGTGGCCTCCCGGCTCTCCGCCATGTACGTCTCCTCGCGCTCCAGCCGGGTGCGTTCCCACGCGGCGAGGGCCTGCTCGGGCCTGGCGGTGGCCGCGTCGTAGAACGCCGCCTGCTGGTCGCGGAGGAACTCGCCGCGCGTCTGCGTGGCGTCCCGGATCGCGGCGAGCGCGTCCCGGTGGAAGTAGTAGTAGTGCAGGTACTCGTTGGGCAGCGCGCCGAGCGTCTGGAGCCAGTCGGCGCCGAACAGCTTGCCCTCCTCGAACGAGGTCAACGCCGCCTCGTCGGTGAGGAGTTGGGGCAGCCGGTCCCGGCCGTCGACGGTGATGCCGCGCAGCCAGCCGAGGTGGTTGAGCCCCACGTAGTCGAAGCTCGCCCGATCCGGGTCGACGCCGGCGGCGCGGGCCGCGCGGCGGCACAGGCCGATCGGCGAGTCACAGATGCCGATCACCCGGTCGCCCAGGACGCGCTGCATGGCCTCGGTGACCATGCCCGCCGGGTTGGTGAAGTTGATGACCCAGGCGTCCGGTGCGAGCGCCGCGACGCGCTCGGCGATGTGCACCGCCACCGGCAGCGTGCGCAGCCCGTACAGCACGCCGCCCGCGCCCACCGTCTCCTGCCCGAGCAGCCCCTCGGTCAGCGGCAGCCGCTCGTCCCTGGCCCGGCCGGCGAGGCCACCGACCCGGATCGCGGAGAAGACGAAGTCGGCGCCGCGCAGCGCCTCGTCCAGATCGGTGGTGGCCCGTACGGCGGGGGCGCCCGGCCGGCCGGCGGCCAGTTCGGCGAGCACCGCGCCGATCGCGTCGAGCCGCTGCTGGTCGGTGTCGTGCAGGACGACCTCCGTACAGCGGCCGGCGGCGTCGCCCGGGTCGTTCAGCAGCGACCGGTAGACCAGCGGCATGCGGAATCCGCCGCCGCCCAGAACGGTCAGCCTCATATGGTCAGTACCTCCACATCGGCCTCACGGAACACGGCGAGCGTCGCCGGGTCTGAGGTGTCGTTGGTGATCAGGGTGTCGATGTCGCGCGGGCCGCAGACCCGGACCAGGCCGGTCGCCCCGGGGAACTTGCCGGCCGTGGCCAGCAGCACCACCTGGTGGGCGGCGGCCAGCATGGCCCGCTTGACGGGCACCTCCACCTCGGTGCTGTCGAGCACGCCGCCGTCCGGCAGTACGCCGCTGGCGCCCAGGAAGAGCCGGCCCACGTGGAGTTGGCGCAGGCTGGTCTCGGTGAGGAAGCCGACCAGCGACTGGTAGTTGCGGCGCACCCGGCCGCCGAGCAGCAGCAGCGTCACGGCCGGGTCGTCGCGCAGTTCGTCGAAGACCGCCAGGCTGCTGGTCACCACCGTGACCTCGCGGCCCCGCAGCAACTTGGCGAGCTGGAGCGTGGTGGTGCCGATGTCGAGCAGCAACACATCGCCGTCCGCGACCAGTTGGGCGGCCCGGCCGGCAACCGCCGCCTTGTCCGCCAGGTCGTCGACGGCCACCGCGGCGAACGGCCGCTCGTCTCCCGCCCGGCCGGTGGCCAGCGCGCCGCCGTAGATCCGGGTCAGCCGCCCGGCGCGGCCGAGCGCGTCCAGGTCCCGCCGGGCGGTCGCCCCCCATACCACCCCAGCGCGGGCGGACTACCCCCTTGGCCGCCCCCCCAACCCCCCCCGCCGAAACCCCCCCAAAACGCGGGCGGGCCGGGGG
>NZ_JBEHZD010000561.1:0-4792 GCF_040240285.1 Streptomyces sp. HSW2009
CACACCGCTTCTATTTTAACACCCGGCACAACTCAAAACCCCTATCTATTTCGACTGGTGGGGACGGTGATGTGAACTCGTCCGAGGTCGGGGCGCGCATGCTGGTGTGGGTGTCGCGGCTGGAGTCGGTGACGCGGCCGGGCACCAGCGGGACCGCGCCGCGCCGGCGTGGTTCGCCCGCCTGGTCGTGGCCCGGCGCGCCCGGCGCGGGCTGGGCGCCGTCCTCGTACCCGCCGTAGCCGCTCTCGTACCCCTCGGGTTCGTCGCCCGGCTCGTCGATGTCCAGCGGCGGCATGCCGACCAGCCCCGGCAGCAGTTCGCGCAGTCGGGCGGCGAGTTCGGCGGCGCGCAGCCGGGAGGCCGGGGCCTTGGCCAGGCACTGCACCATGAGCTGCCAGAGCTCGTCGGGGATGCCGGGCAGCGGGGCGACGGTCTCGGTGACGTGGCGCCGCAGCACCGCGCCGGGGTGGCCGCCGCCGAACGGGGTGAAGCCGGCCAGCAGTTCGTACAACACGGTGGTCAGCGCGTACACGTCCACGCTGGCGCGCGGCGGCAGGCCCTCGATGATCTCCGGGGCGAGGTAGTCGGGGGTGCCGATGACGCTGTGGCTCGACGGTGTGCGGGCGCCGTCCTTCGCGCGGTGCCGGCCCGGCGAGTCGACCAGCCGGGCCACCCCGAAGTCGGTGAGCAGCGCGGGGTGGGCGCCGCCGGGGCCGAGCGGGCCCTGCATGTCGAGCAGCACGTTCTCGGGCTTGACGTCGCGGTGCACGATCTGGGCGGCGTGCGCGGCGGCGAGCCCGTCGGCGACGTCCGCGGTGATCGCGACGGCGGCGGCGGGCGCGAGGCGGCGCTCGTGGGCGAGCCGGGTGCGCAGGTCGGTGCCCCGGATCAGGTCCATGACCAGGGCGAGGTCGTTGCCGTCGACGACGAGGTCGTGCACGCCCACGACGTGCGGGTGGTCCAGGCTCAGCAGGGCGGCGCGCTCGTGCACGAAGCGGGCGACGAGTTCCTGGTCGGCGGCGAGTTCCTCGCGCAGCAGCTTGATGGCGACCGGCCCCTCGGGCCCCTCGCCCAGCCACACCGTGCCGACGCTGCCACGCCCCAGGACCTGGCCTGCGGTGTACCGGCTACCGATCTTCCGTGCCAAGACTGCTCCGACTCGTCGTCTGAGGGTGTTCAACGGTTCGGCGGTTCAACGAGGGTGCGGGCCGACCGGTTCGGGGCGAGCCGGTCGAACCTGCTGACCGGCTCGCACCCGGTCCACGAGGTCAACGCCGTACGCGGGGTTGCCCGCGCGCCCCGGCACCCATCGCCCGGGGTCAGCGACCAAGCTACGCGGCCCCTGGCCTGTTCTGGGGCCCCGAGCGGGCAATCTGACCACTAGGTGGCGATTTGCACCGCAACCGTGTCGACAAATCGCCACGGTCACGGTCGGGCATGGTGTATGTGCCCCCGTGCGCCCGAACCGTACGGGTTCGGCGCCCGGCGCTCCCGGGACGGTCGGAGCCGCTCGGCCCCGGCCGCCGTCCCGGAACGCGCCGTCGGTCAGCTCGGTCCGCCGAGGTCCGAGATCCAGTCCTTGACCTCGACCACCCAGTCCTTGGTCGCCGTCCAGAAGCTCTTGCCGTCGGCGACCCAGTCCTGAAGCGGCGTCAACTCCCAGACCAGCCAGGCGCCGACCACCAGGATGATGATCACGAGCAGGCAGCCCTTGAGGCAGCCCAGGCCCGGAATCCGGGTCGGGTTGGCGCTGCGCTGCCGCGGCTCGCGGCGCGGCGCCGCCGGCTCGGGCGCGGGCGGCGGGGGCGCGTACCGCTGCGGCTGGGGCTGCGGCGGGTGCGGCTGCTGTTGCGGTTGGTGCTGCTGGGGCGGCGGCTGGCGGCGGCGTTGCTGCTGGGGCCGCTGCGGCTGTTGCGGCGGGTACGGGGCGGGGGCCGGGCCGCGCTGCTGTTGCTGGGGCGGATAGGGCTGCTGCCCGTACTGCTGTTGCTGCTGGTGCGGCGGCTGCTGCTGGGGGCCCGGGCGGCGCTGCGGACGGCGGCGCAGCGGGTCCTGGCTCGGGTCCAGGTACTGCACCTGTGTCTGGTCGTTGCGGTCGCGGGCCGCGCGCATCTGGTTCTGCCACGGGTGGTCCCCGTCGGGCTGCTGACCCTGCGGGCCGGGGGGCACAGGCGGCATCGCACGGGTGGCCCCGTCGGCGCCCACCGGGCCAGGGCCCGCGGGCAGCACCTGGGTCGGGTCGGCGCCGGGGGCGCCGGTCGCGGGGAGCACGCTGGTGGCCGCGGCCGGGTCGAAGCCGGCCGAGCCCGTGGGCAGCACCTGGGTGGGGTCCGCGTCGCCGCCGGGCACCGGCGCCGGGCTCGGGTCGGGGGCGAGCAGGGCGGCGACGCCGAGCGCCGCCTCGGTCTGCTCGACGGTGGAGTGCACGCCGACGCCGGCGGCGACCGTACGCAGCGCCCGGGCCAGGTTCTCCGCGCTCGGCCGCTCCTCGGGCCGCTTGCGCAGGCAGCGCTCTATGCAGATCCACAGCGGCTCGGGCACCGTGGTGGGCCGGCGCGGCTCCTCGCTCAGGTGCCGGTGCAGCACCTCAAGGGCGGTGTTGCCGGCGAACGGGGGGCGCCCGGTGACCAGTTCGTACAGCAGGATGCCCGCGCCGTAGATGTCCACGGCGGAGGTCTGCGGCCGGCCCTCGGCGGATTCGGGAGCGACGTAGGCCGGGGTGCCGACGAACTCGTGGGTGCGGGTGAGGCCCGGCGAGTCGGCCAGGCGCGCGATGCCGAAGTCGGTGAGCATCGGGTGCATCTCGCCGTCCTGGGCGGTGGCGACCAGGACGTTGGCGGGCTTGAGGTCGCGGTGGACGACGCCGTCGGCGTGGCTGGCCGCGAGCGCGTCGGCGATCTGCGCGGTCAGCAGGGCGGCGGCCACCGGAGTGAAGGGGCCGTTGCTGCGCAGGTAGCCGTGCAGGTCGGGCCCGTCGACCAGGTCCATCACCAGCGCCAGCAGATCGCCTTCGACGACCAGGTCGCGGGTGCGGACGATGTTGGGGTGGGTGAGCCGCAGCAGGACCGAGCGCTCACGCAGGAAGCGCATGACGATCTCGGGGTCGTGCGCAAGCTCCTCCTTGAGGACCTTGATCGCGACGGTCTCCCCCGGCTGCCCGGCCACGGCGGCCTCGGCCCCCGCCGCCTCGCGCTGGCGGGCGCGCCAGACGGTGCCCGTGGCTCCGCGCCCGAGCGGCTCCTCTAGCAGGTACTTACTGCCTACCGGCCGCACGTCATGCGCTCCCTGATCGTGGTCAAACCTGATCGTGATCTCGTCCAAGCTCCGGCCCGTACGAGGCCCGTTCCACGGCCGCCGCCCAGGCCACTGACCCCGGGTGCGCAAACCGCTGGCCCACTCTAATGCCGCCGCCCCCGCCGCGGCCGAGCCGCGGGCGGCAGGAAGAGGCACGGGGCCCAGGGAAAGACGTACGAAGTGGCCGGATGGTTGCCATGGCGGGACGGGGTGGGGGACGGCGGGGGCGATGGGCGCCTCGGGGTGCGGGGTGACGTCGGGGCGTTTCCGTGCCGCCGGGGCACCGGTCCGGAGTCGTACGAGGTCGGTGCGGAGCCGTCCGGTGCCGGTACGGGGCCGGGCCCCGGCCGTTCGAAGGGCGGGGCGGCGGCGGGTCCGGGCGCGATGCGGACGGGTTCGGGGCGGGCGGCGGCGAGGGGAGGGATCGGGAGGGAACGGGGCGTCCGTGGCGCTTCGGACGGGGCGGCGGCGAGCCGCGACCGATGTGTTCCGGCCAGCCGCACGTGCAGACCGCGGACCGGCGGACCGGGTGGCCCCGCGGGCCGCGGCAGGTGGTCCGGGCCGTCGCCGCGGCGCGGACGGCGTCGCGGTCGCGGGCCGCCGGGGCGCTCGTACGCAGGCAGTTTGAGCCAACTCGGCGGCCGTTCAAGATCACGTAATGGCACTCGCCAGGCACGTTGTCAGTCCCGGATGCGAGGATGCACGCAGCACATGGGGTACGGGTGGAGGGGGCCCGTGATGTGTGTCCTGTACGTGCCGACGCGCCTGGGGGCGGTGGGGGGGAACAGCCCTTCCACCGGGCATCCGGGGCAGAAGGGACCGCTGGCGGCGATGCAGATCCGGCTGACCGTCCTCGGGCCGCGCAGCGGCCCTCCCGGCCATCAGGCACCCGCCTGCGACGTCCTCGTGACGGCGCCCGTCGGCACCGCCCTGGCGTCGGTGACCAGTGGCCTGGCCACCGCGGTCGCGGCGGTCGGCGCCGACCTCGGCAACGGCCCGGTGGTGGTGTATGTGGGCGCCGAGCGGCTGGACGCGCGGCGCTGCGCGCTCGGCGAGCCGCCGCTGGTGGACGGCGCAGTGGTGGCCCTCCAGGCACCGGCGGCCCCCGATGAGCAGCCGCACCCCTATCCCGCCCTGTGCTCGGACGCGCCCGCGCGGCTGCACGTGGTCGCCGGGCCGGACGCCGGCGGCGTGCACCTGCTGCACGGCGGGCAGGCCATGATCGGCCGCTCGGGCAACGCCGACGTACCGCTGGACGACCCGGACGTCTCGCGGGCGCACTGCGCGGTCACGGTCTCCGACGACGGCCAGGTGAGCGTGGTCGACCTGGGCTCGACGAACGGCACGGAGCTCGACGGCGCCCCGGTCACCGCGGTGCCCGTCCCGCTCCCGCCCGGCGCGCTGCTGCGCATCGGGGAATCCGCGCTGCGCCTGCACGCCCCGTTGCGCGGGCTCGCGCCGGGCGGGCCCGGTGGGGACGGCGCGGGGGCGACGTCGG
>NZ_JBEHZD010000562.1:0-4700 GCF_040240285.1 Streptomyces sp. HSW2009
CCCCCCCCGCGGGGCCGGCCGCCCCCGCGCTGGCACCCCGGCCCCCGCCCCCCCCCCCCCGGGCCGGGGGGGGGGGGGGGCGGGGGGGCCCGGGGGGGGGGGGGCGGCAGCCCCGTGCCCGGCCGACTGGCCCAACCCAACCCAACCCAACCCAACCCGACCCGACCCGACCCGACCCGACCCGACCCGGGCCGGTGCCAGCCAGCGGCGGCCCGCCTTATGGCCCGTGGCCCCCGTGGCTGGCTGCTCCCACGGACCGGCGTCCCGACGGGCTTTCGCGGCCCACCCCTGCCACGCCCCCCACGCAGGCTGGCTCGGCCAGTCACCCCGGTTCCGGTCACCGCGATGCCAGTCACCCCGGTGCGCGTCACCCTGGGGCGACAGCCCGGCTCACCCCGCCCCCGGCGCGGCCAGCGCCCCCTCCACCAGCCGCAACGCCGCCGCGGCCTGGGCGGCACCCGCGTCGCCCGCCAGGTCCAGGGTGAAGACCGCGGCGGTTGCGGCGCGGGAGCCGTCGGCGCGTACGCCGCTCTCGGACACGACGCCCAGATGGGTGCCGCCGTGGAACCAGACGCCGCCCGGCACGCCGCGCACCGGGCGCCAGGCGATGCCGAGCCCGTAGCGGACGCCCGTCGCCGGAATCCAGTCCGTCACGGGCACCGTCTCCCGCATCGCGGCGAGTTCGGCCGGGCGCAGCAACCGGCCGCCGAGCAGGGCGCGCAAGAAGGTGCCGAGCTCCTGCGGCGTGCTGATCAGCGAGCCGTCGGCGTACCCGCCGAAGGTCAGCGTGGTGTCCGTCGGCGCGCTCTGCCCGGGGAAGGTGGTGTAGGCGGTGGCCGTCGGCTGCGGCACGTACGGCGACGTGCCGGGCGTGTACGTGCGGCGCAGGCCCAGCGGTTCGATGATGCGCTCGTGCACCTCCTGCGCCCAGGAGTGGCCGGTGACCTCCTCGATGAGCAGGCCGGCCAGCGTGTAGTTGGTGTTGGAGTACGCCCAGCGGCGCTCGCCGGCCGGGTCGTGCGCGCCCGGCAGCCAGGCGGGCGGCTGGCCGAGCGCCGCGGCCAACTGCTGGCGCGGGCCCTGGTGGGTGAACCGGTCCTTGCGGTAGCTGTCGGGCGTCGGCGCCTCGCCGCCACCGACCGCCAGGAAGTCGTTGAGGCCGCTGGTGTGTCGCAACAGGTTGGTGAGGGTGATGCGCCGCCCGTCGTTGCCGTTGCCGCGGACCAGGCCGGGCAGCCAGCGTTCGATCGGGTGGGTCAGGGTGAGCCGGCCCTCGCCGACCAGTTGCAGGGCCACCGCGGCGGTGAACGTCTTGGTGTCGCTGCCGATCCGGTAGTGGGCGTCCCACGGCACCGGTTGCCCCGTCCCGAGGTCGGCGACGCCGGCCCTGGCCGCCGCGCGACCGTCGGCGTCCTGCACCTCGGCCAGTACACCCGTCGCACCGGCCGCCCGGATCGCGTCCACGGACCGCTGGAGCCCCGCGTCCCGTCGCGGCCGGCCCGCGCCGTCGCAACCACCGCCGTGCCCGTCGCCTGCACCGTCTTGCCCGCCGCGCCCGGCGGCCCGCGCGGTTCCCGTGGCGGCGGCGCCCGCGAGTAACGTCGCCGCGGCGGCCGTCACCCCGGCGCGCCGGCTGAACACCGGCCGCTGCTCCCGGCCGCGCCCCTCCTGCGCGCGTCCCACGCCCGCCCCGCTCATCGCTCGCTCCCGACCGGTGCGCAGGTCAGGTCCTGCTCGGGCAGCGCCCCACCAGCCAGGTAGTCCCGGACGGCCTGATCCGCGCACGGCACCGGCGTCAGCCCTTCGGCGCCCCGGCCGAACACGCCGTGCGAGCGGATCTCGGCGGTCACCAGCCGGGAACCGGTCAGCTTGCGGTGCAGCGCGAGCGCGCCCTCGTACGGCACGTTGTTGTCGCGGCGGGCCTGGAGCATCAGTACGGGCACGTCATTGCCGATCGGCGTGCCGGCCTCGCGCGGCTTCGTACGCCAGAACGCGCAGGGCGCGATGATGTTGTTGGCGAACGGCCCGAAAACGGGCTGCGTCGCCCGGCTGCGCTGCATGTTGCGCCAGTACGTGGCCGGCTCCGTGGGCCAGCCACCGGCGGGCCAGCCGCCGTCGCCACACATGAACAGCGCCCCGCCCACCATGCTGTCGGCCAGGTCGGGGGAGCCCAGCAGTTCGAGCATGCCGCCGAGTTCGGGGCCCGGCTCGGTCAGCGTGCCGGCGTCCGCGGCCATCAGGTCCCGCACCACGCTGGCCAACACCGGGTTGTGCTCCTGGTGCTGGATGAACTGCCGCAGCACCAGCCGTAGCAGCGGCGCGTTCAGCCGTACGCCGTCGACGACCAGCGGACGCCGCTCGGCGTGGTCGAGCACCCGCTGCACGGCGGCGCGCACCGCGGCCGGCGTGCTGCCGAGCCGGTATTCCGCCTCGTGCCCGGCCGCCCAACCGGCCCACTCGTCCAGGGACTCCTCCAACGGCCTGCCGGCCCGCTGGAACAGCTCGTACTGGCTGGCCGCCGGGTCGGTCGAGGAGTCGATGACGATCCGGTCGACCCGCTCGGGGAAGAGCTGACTGTAGACGGCCCCGAGGTCGGCGCCGTAGGAGACGCCGTAGTAGGAGGTCTTCCGCTCGCCGAGCACGGACCGGATGGTGTCCATGTCCCTGGCCACGTTGCGGGTGGAGGCGTGCGGCAGCAACTCCGCGTTGTCGCCGTGCTCCCCGCAGCGCCGCGCGGTGTCCTGCGCGGCGCGCACCGACTCGGCGAAGTCCGCGCGCGGGCTGCTGGTGGGGCCGGGCTCGGCCACCGGAGCCGGCGGGGCGCAGCGGATTGGGCTGCTCTCGCCGAGGAAGCGCGGGTCGAAGCCGATCAGGTCGTAGCGGTCGGCCACGGCCCCCAGGGACTCCCGCAGCGACAGGGTGTACGCCAGCCCGGGGCCGCCGGGGCCGCCGGGGTTGGACAGCAGGATGCCGCGCCGCTCGCGCGGGTCCTTCGCCCTGACCCGGGAGACGGCGATCTGGATGGTCCGGCCGGTCGGCTCGGCGTAGTCCAGCGGCACCCGCACCCGGGTGCATTCGGCGCCCGCCGCGCGCAGTTCGGGCTGGTCGCTCGAACAGGGCCCCCAGGCCAGGCGCTGGTGCCGGTGGGCGGTGTCGGCCGGGGGCGCGGCGTGCCGGGCGGGGGTGGCGCTGGCGCTGGGCGCCGGGGCCGGTGGTGCGGGTTGGGCGAGGGCCGGTACGGCTCCCGTGAGTAGTCCGGTCAGGCCGAGTCCGGCCGCGACCGTCGATGCGATGCGCATCGCGCTCCTTCGAAACGGTGGGATCGATTTCGATCAGGTGGTGATGACCCGAACGACGGTAGGAGCGCAGTGATCTTCGATCCATCGGGCCACCCGGCCAGTGCCACCGGGGGTAAACCCCCCTGCTCAGCCCGGCTGCGGACGGGATGCGAACGGGGTGCGCGCTCTGCTAGTGGCGGGGGCGGGGCGGGTGGCGCTGTGGGTTGTAGTGAAGTGGCTTATGAGGGCGGCGAGTTGGTGAGTTCGGCTGCTGTGCGGGTGGTTGTCTTGGGTGGCGGCGGGTGGGTGTGGGTTGGTGGCTGTGCCGCGGGGCGGTGCGGGTTGGTGTGGGTGCGGCAGGGTGGGTTGTTCCGCGCGGTGGCGTGCGGAAGGGTGTGCCGGGGCGGTTGTGCTGCGTACCGGGGTGTGGGGGGGGGGGGGGGGGGGCCCCCCCCCCCCGGGGCCCGGGGGGGGGCGCCCCCCGGGCGGGCCCGCGGTCGTCTCTCCCCCCCCTCTGCTCGTACCTCTCCTCGTATCGAGTCCTCTCGCCTTCACCGCTCCGTCGACTCATCAAGGAGAGCCGCCAACCGCCCCGTTCCCCGCCGGACCACCGGCTGTGGGACGGGGCGGAGGTGTGTGGGGACAGGACCGAGGTGTACGGGGCGGGCGGTGGCGGGGGCCCGACGCGGCATTTTGTGGGGGCGCTGTGGCGTGGCTGCGGGCGGGGTGCGTCTACGGACCGGGCACATCTGCGGGCCCTACGGGGCAGGGCGACACATGGCCAGGCGGCCATGGATACCGCCGACAGAGTGATTCTGCGGAGCTCGGGCCGCCGGGTGGGAACGGATGGTCCATGAGTACCGGACGGCAGAGCTGGCCGGGGCCCCGGCAGCCACCCGAGCGACCCCAGAAGCGGTCATGTGCCGGGTGCCTCGGCCTTCTCCTGCTGGTGGGGCTCATCGTGGGGATCATCGTCACGTGGGCCGACGACGATTCGAACGACGACACTCCTGACCGGTCTCCGTCGACCACCGCGTCCACCAGCACGTACACCAGCACGTACACACCACCGCCGCCACCGTCCGGCAACCCGTCAGTGGGCGTCCCCCCTGCTGCGCCGACCGACGTGGCGACCACCGCCGTACCGGCACGGACCTCGGCGAGCGAGGACGCGCCGGAGGAGGACCCCGATGAGGTTCCGGAAGACGTACCGGAGGACGTACCGAGTACGTCCGACTCCGGCGACTCTGGTGCCGACACGTACTACCGGCGGTGCAGCGACGCGCCACACCCGCTCACCCCAGGAGACCCGGGGTACCGCGACGAGTTGGACCGCGACGGTGACGGGGTGGCCTGCGAATGGAGCTGACCCCCGGACCGCACGCGCCCATGTCCTCGGCCGCGCCGGCCGGGGCACAAGGC
>NZ_JBEHZD010000563.1:0-4787 GCF_040240285.1 Streptomyces sp. HSW2009
GGCGCCCGGGCCGTCCTTGACTTGAAGATTGGTTCAACTCCTACGTTCGGTGCTGTCGGGACGCCGCGGCGGCCGGGGGGGGGGGGGCGCCCCCCCCCCCCCACCGCTTGACGTTGTGGTGGGTGGCCCTGGCGGGTGCGTGAGGGCCTGGGTGAAGCCGATGTGGGCTGGGTGCGTGGGGGCCTGTGCGGGTCGGTACGCGTTGGGTGCGGACGGGAAGGTGTACGGGCCACGGGCCACGGGTCGCGGCCCGTGGCCGTGCGCGTCACCCCGCCCGTACGGGCCGTCTGGCCGCACCGATCGCCCCGAATGTCACACCCGCCCCGTCTCCGCGACACGGCCGCCCGCTGTGAGCCGCCGTCATCCGGTCACGCCCGAGCGGAAGCTGAGGCTCCGTCCATGGGGCCGGGGCCCCGTGCGGCGGGGCCCGCACTCCAACCTGTGAGAGGCCCGTCACCTGGGGCAGGCCGAGGGTGCATGTTAAGTTAGGGTTACCTAAGTAAGGTCATGTCTGAGTAGGTCTAGGGGGGTAACTACCGTGCAGCAGCCCGAACTTTCCGGCCGGATCGCGCTGGTCACCGGCGCCGGTCAGGGCATAGGCGAGGCGGTGGCCCGGATGCTCGCCGACCAGGGCGCCAAGGTCGCCGCCGTGGACCGCAACGCCGAAGGCGTCACGGCGCTCGCGAAGGACTACGGCGCCGGCATCGAGGCGCACACCGCCGACGTCACCGACAGCGCCGCCGTGGAATCCCTGGTGGCGACCGTCGAGGAGACCACCGGGCCGATCGACGTCCTGGTCAACGTCGCCGGGGTGCTGCGGCCCGCACCGGTGGCCGAACTGACCGACCAGGACTGGGACGAGACCTTCGCGGTCAACACCACCGGCGTCTTCCACACCTGCCGCGCCGTCACCCGCCGGATGAGCGAACGCCGCCGCGGCAGCGTGGTCACCGTCGGCTCCAACGCGGCTGGCGTGCCGCGTACCAGCATGGCCGCCTACGCCGCCTCCAAGGCCGCCGCCACCATGTTCACCAAGTGCCTCGGCCTGGAACTCGCCCGCAGCGGCGTGCGCTGCAACGTCGTCTCGCCCGGGTCGACCGACACCGCCATGCAGCGGCAGTTGTGGACCGACCCGCAGGCCCCGCTGCGCGTCATCGACGGCGACCCCGCCAGCTACCGGGTGGGCATCCCGCTCGGCCGCATCGCCGAACCGGCCGACATCGCCGAGGCCGTCGCCTTCCTGGTCTCCGACCGCGCCCGCCACATCACCATGCACGACCTGTACGTGGACGGCGGCGCCACCCTGCGCGCCTGAGCGCACCGGCGGCGGCCCAACGACGCGCCCCGCCCATCGAAGCGTCCCGGCCCACCGGCGGACGCGCCCCCACCCCCCGGCTGGCCGGCCCGCCCCCTCGAGCGGCGGCCAGGCCCGCCGAGGCCCCGGCCCCTCGCGGCCGGCGGCCGCCCCACGACACCCCGACCGGTGCCACCGCACCGAAGGAATGGAGTAGCAGGTGACGACGACACACGAGGTCGCCGAGCGCCCGATATCCGCCCCGCCCGCGCCGGGTTCCACCTCGGGGCCGAGCGGAGCGCACGGCGCGAACCCGGCCGCACCCGCCACCGCGGGACAGCAGGCCACCGACGCGGCCGAGACCGCCGAAGGCGCCGAGGCCGCTGCGCTCGCTGCGACTGCTGAGCCCGCTGCGACTGCCGCTGCGCCCGCCGCGGCCGGCCAGGCCCGCGCCCCGCAGCGCCCCGAGCGCACCGACCGCATCCACGCCGCCGCGGTCGGCTCGGCCACCGCCCTGCTGGACGCCTACGCAGCCGGCGACGCACGCTTCTTCGCCTCACCCACCCGCACCCTGCTCGCCCATGGCGTACGCGCCGAGGTCCCGCACGACGCCCGCCCGCTGCCCGAACGGGTCGCCGAGACGCTGGCCGGACAGCCGACGTTGGACGGGCGGCCCCCGCTGGTCGTCGGCGCCGTCGCCTTCGACCAGGACGCGCCCGCCGCCCTCGCCGTCCCCGAGACGGTCCGCTGGGCCCCGCCGCTGGCCCAGGACCCGCTGATCGCGCTGCCCGTCGCCAGGCCCGAGCCCACCGGCTGGTCGGTCCGCCCGGTCCCCGAGCCGGCCGCGTACGGCGCCGCCGTCGCCGCAGCCGTCGCCCGCATGCAGCGCGGCGAGTTCGGCAAGGTCGTGCTCGCCCGCACGCTGGAGCTGACCGCGCCCACCGACCTCGACCTGCCGGCCATGGTGCAGCAACTGGCCCGCCGCGACCCCGGCGGCTACACCTTCGCGCTGCCGACCGGCGCCGGCCGCACCCTCCTCGGCGCCAGCCCCGAACTCCTGGTCACCCGGCGCGGCGGCCAGTTGGTCGCCAACCCGCTCGCCGGCTCCACACCGCGCAGCGCCGACCTCGCCGAGGACGTCCGCCGGGCCGCCGCCCTCCTGGAGTCGGCCAAGGACCTGCACGAGCACGCCATGGTCGTGGCGGCCGTACGCGATGGCCTCGCCCCGTTCTGCACCACGCTGGAGGTGCCCGAGCGGCCGACCCTGGTGCGCACCGCCGCCATGTGGCACCTGTCCACCACCGTCACCGGTGACCTCGCCGTACGGGACGGACGCACCGCCACCGCCCTGGAACTCGCCTGCGCGCTCCACCCGACCCCGGCCGTCTGCGGCACCCCCACCGGCCTGGCCCGCGAGGTCATCCGCGAGCTCGAACCGTTTGACCGCGGTCTTTATACGGGCATGGTGGGCTGGGAAGATGCCAGTGGGGACGGCGAATGGGTCGTCACCATCCGCTGTGCCGAAGCAGAGCAGCGCACGCTTCGGCTGTACGCCGGCGCCGGCGTCGTCGCGGCCTCCCCGCCGGCGGCCGAGACGGCGGAGACCGGCGCCAAGTTCCAGACGTTCCTGCACGCGGTGGGGGTTGACCAGTGAGCACGCCGACCTGGCCGAGCGAGTTCGCCGAGCGGTACCGGGCCGCCGGCTGGTGGCGCGGTGAAACGTTCGGGCAGATGCTGCGCGAGCGCGCGGCCAAGCACCCGGACCGGATCGCCGTCATCGACCCGGCGCCCGCACCCGGCGCGCCCGACGGCCGCCGCGTCAGCTACGGGCAGCTCGACGCCCGCGCCGACCAACTCGCCGCCGGGCTGCTGGCCCGCGGCATCGGCAAGGGCGACCGGGTGGTGCTGCAACTGCCCAACGTCGCCGAGTTCTTCGACGTGATGTTCGCCCTGTTCCGCATCGGCGCCCTGCCCGTCTTCGCGCTGCCCGCGCACCGCGAGAGCGAGGTGCGCTACTTCTGCGAGTTCACCGAGGCCGCCGCGTACGTCATCCCGGCCGTGCACGGCGGGTTCGACTACCGCGAACTGGCCAGCACGGTGCGGGCCCAGGTGCCCACGCTGCGGCACGTCTTCGTGGCGGGCGCGCGGGGCGAGGCCGGCGCGCACACCCCGCTGGACGAACTGGCCGCCGAGCCCGGCCCGATCGCCGACCCGCCGGCCCCATCCGACCTGGCGTTCCTGCAACTCTCCGGCGGCAGCACGGGCGTGCCCAAGCTGATCCCGCGCACCCACGACGACTACCTGTACTCGCTGTGGGGCTCCAACGAGATCTGCGCCGTCGACGAGGACAGCGTCTACCTGTGCGCGCTGCCCGCCGCGCACAACTTCCCGCTCAGCTCGCCCGGCACACTCGGCGCGCTGTACGCCGGGGCCCGCATCGTGCTCGCCCCGCAGCCCAGCCCCGACGTGGCCTTCCCGCTGATCGAACGGGAACGGGTCACCCTCACCGGCCTGGTCCCGCCGCTCGCCCTCGCCTGGATCGAGGCGGCCGGGCGCGGCGAGTACGACCTCTCCAGCCTCCAGGTGCTCCTGGTCGGCGGCGCCAAGTTCAGCGAGGAGGCGGCCCGCCGGGTCCGCCCGGCCCTCGGCTGCACCCTCCAGCAGGTCTTCGGGATGGCGGAAGGGCTGGTCAACTACACCCGCCTGGACGACGACGAGGAGACCATCGTCACCACCCAGGGCCGCCCCATCTCGCCCGACGACGAGATCCGGGTGGTGGACGACGCCGACCAGGACCTGCCCGTCGGCGCCACCGGCCACCTGCTCACCCGCGGCCCGTACACCATCCGCGGCTACTGGCGGGCCCCCGAGCACAACGCGACCGCCTTCACCGCCGACGGCTTCTACCGCACCGGCGACGTGGTCCGGCTCACCGAACACGGCTACCTGGTCGTCGAGGGCCGGGCCAAGGACCAGATCAACCGGGGCGGCGAGAAGGTCGCGGCCGAGGAGATCGAGAACCACATCCTGGCCCACCCGGCCGTGCACGACGTGGCCGTGGTCTCCATGCCCGACGCCTACCTCGGCGAGCGGACCTGCGCGTACATCGTGCCGCGGGCCGGTGCCGAGCCGGTGCGCCCGATCGCCATCAAGAAGTTCGTCCGCGAGCGTGGGCTGGCCGCGTACAAGGTGCCCGACCGGGTCGAGTTCGTCGACGCCTTCCCGCACACCGGGGTCGGCAAGGTCAGCAAGAAGGACCTGCGCGCCGCGATCGCCGCCCAACTCGCCGCCCGCGAGGCCGAGGCCGCGACCGCCGCGCCGGCGGCCCCCGCAACACCGGCAACACCGGCAACTCCCGCAACACCGGCGGCCCCGGCCGCCGGGCCGCCGGCCCCGCCGCCGGCCCCCGGCCGCCCCCCCCCCCCGGCCCCCCCCCCGCCCCCCGGGGCCCCCCCCCCACAGCCCCCCCCCCCCCCCCCCCCCCCCCCCCCCC
>NZ_JBEHZD010000564.1:0-4785 GCF_040240285.1 Streptomyces sp. HSW2009
GCCGGCGCCGGGGGTACGGCCGCCGCCGGGGGTACGGCCGCCGCCGGCGGTACGGGAGTGGCGGGGGGGGCGGGGGGGGCCCCCGCCCCCCGGGGGGGGCCCCGTCGAGGTGCCGGGCCGACCGCCCACGGGGCCCCGAACACAGGCACCCCGGGCACGGGACCGAGAGCGCGGGCAGGGGTCTCACGCACAGGCGTACCCCGGGCACAGGCCCCTCGGCACGGGCACTCCGGTGAAGGCGCCCCGCGCAGAGGCGCCCCCGACACACACAGGCACCCGGCAGAGGCACCTCACAGCCAAAGCGCCCCAGGCCAGCCCCCACCCCGCCGCCCCCGTAGGCCCACCTCCCGGCCCTGTCGACCGTCGGTGGGCGTAGGCCCGATGGCCGAGGGGAGTCCCGTCCAGCGACAGGCGTCAGTGCGGTGGACGGCCCTTACTCTGACGCCATGACCGACCTCGATCCGCACCCCGGGGAACCCGGCGCGGCGCCGCCCCCCAGCCGCGGAACGGGAGCCGCGCAGGCCACCGCCGACATATCCGGCCGCGCCCCCGCCGCTCCCGACACCGCCGCCCACCCGCCGACCGGCCAGGTCGCGACAGCCGCCCCCGCAGCCGAAGCGCCCGCAGCCGAAGCGCCCGTACCCGGAGCGCCCGCGACCGCCACGTCCCCCGCCGCGGCCGACGCCGTCGACGGCGCGCCACCGGTCACGGCCGGTGAGGAGAGCGTGTTCGGCCGGGTCTACCGGGCGCTCACCCTCGGCATCATCTCGGTCGTCTCGCTCATCGCCTTCGAGGCCAGCGCCCTCACCACGGTCATGCCGGTGGCCGCCGAACGGCTGGACGGCGTCGAGCAGTACGCCTTCGCCTTCTCCGGCTACTTCACGGCCAGCCTGTTCGCCATGGTGCTCTCCGGCGAGTGGTGCGACCGCAAGAGCCCACTGGCGCCGCTGTTCGTCGGGATCGCCGCGTTCGGGGCCGGGCTCGTCGTCGCCGGCTCCGCCCAGCAGATGTGGATGTTCATCCTGGGCCGCGGCATCCAGGGCATCGGCGGCGGCCTGGTCATCGTGGCGCTGTACGTGGTCGTCGGCCGGGCCTACCCGCAGCGGCTCCAGCCCGCCGTGCTCGCCTCGTTCTCCGCCGCCTGGGTGCTGCCGGTGATCGTCGGCCCGGTGGTGGCCGGCACCGTCGCCGAGCACGCCGGCTGGCGCTGGGTCTTCCTCGGCATGCCCGTGCTGATCCTGTTGCCGCTGCTGATGATGCTGCCCGCGCTGCGCACGATGCCGCGCGACGAGCACAGCCCGACCATGGACCGCCGCCGCATCGGCCTCGCCCTCGCGGTCGCGGTCGGCGCCGGGCTGCTCCAGTACGCGGTGCAGGACCTGGCGTGGCTCTCGCTGCTGCCCGGGATCGCCGGCGCCGCGCTCCTCGTGCCGTGCGTGCTGCGGCTGCTGCCCACCGGCACCTTCCGCGCCGCCCGCGGGCTGCCGTCGGTGGTGCTGCTGCGCGGCCTGGCGGCCGGTACGTTCCTCGCCGCCGAGACCTTCGTACCGCTGATGCTGGTCACCGAGCGCGACATGTCCCCGACGCTGGCCGGCCTCGCCCTCACCGGCGGCGGCCTGACCTGGGCACTCGGCTCGTACACGCAGGCCAGACCGCGGCTTGAGGAACACCGCGAGACGCTGATGGGCCTGGGCATGCTGATGATCGCGCTGTCCATCGCGCTGGTGCCCGTCGCGCTGGTCGACGGGGTGCCCGCGTGGAGCGTGGTGGCCGGGGCCTGGGTGATCGGCGGCTTCGGCATGGGGCTCGCGATCTCCAGCGGCAGCGTGCTGCTGCTCAAGCTGTCCAGGCCCGACGAGGCCGGCTCGAACGCCGCCTCCATCCAGGTCTCCGACGCGCTCGGCAACATCGTGCTGGTCGGCGCGAGCGGCGTCCTCTTCGTCGCCTTCGGCGGCGGCTCCGCCACGGTCTCCGCCCACGACGCGGCGGACGCCACCGGCGCGAGCAGCCATCCGGCCGCCTTCGCCGCGGTCTTCCTCGGCATGGCGGCGATGGCGCTGGTGGGGGCGTACGTGACGACTCGGCTGCGGCCGGACAAGGTTAGTACGGCGTAGTACCACGTGGTACCGTCCGGTTATGGCTGCACTGAACCTGCGTTTTACGGATGAAGAGCTCGACGCCCTCAGAGAGCGGGCCGAGGCTGAGGGGTGCAGCATGCAGGCGTTCGCTCACGACGCCGTGATGGCCGCCATAAACGAACACTCACGGCTCTTCAATGAGGCTGCCGACCACGTGCTCAAGGTCAGCGCCGAGTTGAACCGGAGGCTCGCCTGATGAGGTTCCTGGACCTGCCGCAGTTGCTGGGTCTCGCGGAGCGCCTGGGGGCGAGCGAGGTGCGGGACTACGGATTGCTGGAGTCCGCACTCGCCCGACCTCAGGCCAGCGTGTTCGGCCAGGACGCGTATCCGGACGTCTGGCAGAAGGCCGCCGCGCTGATGGAGTCATTGGCTCGTAACCACGCCATGGTGGACGGCAACAAGCGTCTTTCGTGGTACGCGACCTGGGTGTTTCTGCACGTCAACGGCCATCCGCTGGCGGCGGACTTCGATGTGGACGAGGCGGAGCGCTTTGTCTTGAACGTGTGCCAGGGCGAACTGGACGTGGTCAAGATCGCGGAATCGCTGCCCCGGTTCACGACTCCCCAGGTCTGAGGCGCGCGCCCCCCGCGGAACGGGGCCGCCCCCGATGTGACCTGAGTCCCACCCCCCTCCACCCACCCCCGGTACGCCCGTACCGGGGGTGCCGGCACAGGTACGCTGACGCGGTTGCCGATCCCGAGTCACCCCCGACGGAGACCGTGACTACCACCGCGAATCACCACCTCTCACCCGCCTTCCCCGGCCGGGCCCCCTGGGGTACCGCGAACAAGCTGCGCGCCTGGCAGCAGGGGGCGATGGAGAAGTACATCCAGGAGCAGCCGCGCGACTTCCTGGCCGTCGCCACGCCCGGCGCGGGCAAGACCACCTTCGCGCTGACGCTGGCCTCCTGGATGCTGCACCACCACGTCGTCCAGCAGATCACCGTGGTCGCCCCCACCGAGCACCTGAAGAAGCAGTGGGCGGAGGCCGCCGCCCGGGTCGGGATCAAGCTCGACCCGGAGTACTCGGCGGGCCCCGTCAGCCGCGAGTACCAGGGCGTGGCCATCACGTACGCCGGCGTCGGCGTCCGCCCGATGCTGCACCGCAACCGCTGTGAGCAGCGCAAGACGCTGGTCATCCTCGACGAGATCCACCACGCCGGCGATTCCAAGTCCTGGGGCGAGGCGTGCCTGGAGGCGTTCGACCCGGCGACCCGGCGGCTCGCGCTGACCGGCACGCCGTTCCGCTCGGACACCAACCCGATCCCGTTCGTCACGTACGAGGAGGGCAACGACGGCATCCGCCGCTCGTCGGCCGACTACACGTACGGCTACGGCAACGCGCTTGGCGACGGCGTCGTGCGGCCGGTGATCTTCCTCTCCTACAGCGGCAACATGCGCTGGCGCACCAAGGCGGGCGACGAGATCGAGGCCAGGCTCGGCGAGCCGATGACCAAGGACGCCATCTCGCAGGCGTGGCGCACCGCGCTCGACCCGCGCGGCGACTGGATGCCCAACGTGCTGGCCGCCGCCGACCGCAGGCTGAGCGAGGTGCGCAAGGGCATCCCGGACGCCGGCGGCCTGGTCATCGCGAGCGACCAGGAGCAGGCCCGCGCGTACGCCAAGCTGCTGCGCCAGATCACCGGCGAAGGGCCGACGGTGGTGCTCTCGGACGAGACCGCCGCCTCGCAGCGGATCGACGACTTCAGCCAGTCCGACAGCCGCTGGATGGTCGCCGTCCGGATGGTGTCCGAGGGCGTCGACGTGCCGCGCCTCGCGGTCGGCGTCTACGCCACCACCGTCTCCACGCCGCTGTTCTTCGCGCAGGCCGTGGGCCGTTTCGTACGGTCCAGGCGGCGCGGCGAGACCGCCTCGGTGTTCCTGCCGACCATCCCGACGCTGCTCGGCTTCGCGAACGAGATGGAGGTCGAGCGCGACCACGTCCTGGACAAGCCCAAGAAGGAGGGCGAGGAGGACCCGTACGCGGAGGAGGACAAGCTCCTCCAGGAGGCCGAGAAGCAGCAGGACGAGGACACCGGCGAGCAGGACCAACTCCCCTTCGAGGCACTGGAGTCGGACGCCGTCTTCGACCGGGTGCTCTACGACGGCGCCGAGTTCGGCATGCAGGCGCACCCCGGCAGCGAGGAGGAGCAGGACTACCTGGGCATCCCGGGCCTGCTCGAACCCGACCAGGTGCAGATGCTGCTCCAGCGCCGGCAGGCCCGGCAGATCGCGCACAGCCGCAAGAAGCCCGACGAGGAAGCCGACCTCCTCGAACTGCCCGCCGAGCGCCGCCCGGTCGTCAGCCACAAGGAACTCCTTGCCCTGCGCAAGGAGTTGAACGGCCTGGTCGGCGCGTACGTGCACCAGAGCGGCAAGCCGCACGGCGTGATCCACACCGAACTGCGCCGGGTCTGCGGCGGCCCGCCGAGCGCCGAGGCCACCGCGGGCCAGATCCGCGAGCGGATCAAGAAGGTCCGCGAATGGGCCACCCGCATGCGCTGACCTCGCCTCGCGGAAGCGCCCCCGCGGGCGCCCACAGAGCACGGCCACCGGGCGGGGGGGGCCCCCCCCCCCCCCCCCCCCCCCCCCCCGGGGGGGGGGGGGCGGGGGGGGGGGGGGGGGGGGGGGGGGGGGGGGGGGGGGGG
>NZ_JBEHZD010000565.1:0-4747 GCF_040240285.1 Streptomyces sp. HSW2009
GTGGGTGCTGGTGGTGATGGCCGCGATCTGGGCGTTGGGGGCCGCCCCCCCCGACCCCCCGGGGGGCCCCCGCGGGCCCCCCCCCCGGCGGGGCCGGGGGGGGGGGGGGGGGGGGGGGGGGGGGGGGGGGGGTGTGGGGGGGGGGCCCCCCCCCCCCCCCGGGCCGCAGCAGCCCGTGCAGCAGCGCCGCGTACTCCGCGTACCGCACGGCGCCCACGTGCTCGGCCATGCCGATGGAGGAGATCGCGTCGTACGGGCCGTCGCTGACCCGGCGGTAGTCCTGCACCCGGATCTCGACGCGGTCGGTCAGGCCCTCGTCGGCGACCCGCTTGCGGGCGTACTCGGCCTGCTCCTGGGAGATCGTGATGCCGACGGCCCGTACGCCGTACTCGCGCGCGGCGTGCAGCACCAGCGAGCCCCAGCCGCAGCCCACGTCCAGCAGCCGCTGGTCGGGTTCGAGGCCGAGCTTGCGGCAGACGAGGTCGAGCTTGGCGAACTGGGCGTCCTCCAGGGTGCCTTCGGCGGCCGGCCAGTAGCCGCAGGAGTAGACCATCGAGGGGCCGAGGACACGTTCGTAGAAGTCGTTGCCGACGTCGTAGTGGTGGCTGATGGCGGCCCGGTCGCGGTGCAGGGTGTGCAGCGGGCCGCGGTACGTCCTGACCTCTTCGGCGGGCGGCGGCGGGGGCGGCCAGGGGCCGCCGATGGCGATCAGTTCGCGGGCCGCGGCGCGCAGCCGCGGGTTGCGGGCGGCGCGCAGGGCGGTGGTCAGTCGACCTTCGGCGACCTCGCCTTCGCCGCGTTCCCACAGGGCGCCGGTGAGCAGGTCGAGCGCGGTGTACAGGTCGCCGTCGATATCGAGGTCGCCGGCGACCCAGCCGCGGGCCAGGCCGAGTTCGCTCGGCTTCCACAGCAGCCGGCGGACGGCCCTGCGGTTGCGCACCACGAGGGTGGGGAGTTCGGGGGCGGGGGTCGTCGGGTCGTTGGCTGCCGGGCCGGGCGGGGGGCCTGCTTCGCTGCCGTCCCAGGCCCGGATGCGGAGCGGGAACGAGGCCCCGAGGACCTCCTCAGCGAGCGCGGAGAGCCGTCCAGCGGCGTCGGCCATGTCGCACACCTCCAGGGAGACGCGGTGAATTCGCGAGGGTGCACCCCAAGAAGGTTCACCCGCCACGTAAAACACCCGCCGCCCCTGCGGCAGTCCCGTGCGCAGTTGTGGAATCGGCAAAATCACCGGCCGCACCGCCGTCCGCCGCGCCACCGGCCACCCGACGCCACGCACGGGACCACCGCCCGACCAATCGGGCCGTACCAGCGTAAATCGCCCCGAGCTGCGGGCGGGGTCAGCGGCGCGCCGGGGCGGGACCGCCCCCGCCCTGCGCCGCACGCGCCGACCAGGCACTCCAGCCGCGCACTCCAGCCGCACGCCCGGGCCCGGCCACCACTCCACCACGCACGTACGCGCATACCCCTACGCACGCACGCCAAAGGCGCCCACCCCACGGATTGGTGGACGCCTTCGGTGTGTGCTGGAAGCGGACTGGGTGGGTCCGCTCGGGGACGGCCGGCCGGGGCCCGAGCGGGCGGGCTCCGGCGGCCGGGTGACTACGCCTTGGCCTTGGCGGCCTTGGCTTCGTCCTTGTCCTTCGCCGCCGGCGCCGCCGCACGGGCGGAGGTCGGGGACGCGGCCTCGTAGAACTCCTCGCGCGGGTTCTCGATGGCACCCAGCGAGACGACCTCACGCTTGAGGAACATCCCGAGGGTCCAGTCGGCGAAGACGCGGATCTTACGGTTGAAGGTCGGCATGGCCATGCCGTGGTAGCCACGGTGCATGTACCAGGCGAGTCGGCCCTTGAGCTTGAGCTTCATCTTGCCGACGACGATCATCGCGACGCCCTTGTGGAGGCCGAGGCCCGCCACCGCACCCTTGTTGGCGTGCTTGTACTCGCGCTGCGGGAAGCCCCGCATGCCCGAGATGACGTTGTCGCCGAGGACCTTGGCCTGCCGCAGCGCGTGCTGCGCGTTCGGCGGGCACCAGGCGTTCTCGTTGCCGGCGGCGCGCCCCACGAGGTCGGGGATCTGCGCGTTGTCGCCGGCGGCCCAGATGTAGTCACTGCCCTGCACCTGGAGGGTGGCGGCGGTGTCCACGTGGCCACGCGGGCCGAGCGGCAGGTCGAAGCGGGCCAGCGCGGGGTTGGGCTTGACGCCCGCGGTCCACACGATGGTGTTGGCGTCCACCTCAAGCCCGTTGTTGAGCACGACGTGGCCGTCGACGCAGGAGTCCATGCCGGTCTTGAGGTAGACCTCGACGCCCCGGCCTTCCAGGTGCTCCTTGCCCCAGGCGCCCAGCTTCGGGCCGACCTCGGGAAGGATCTTGTCGGCGACGTCGACCAGCACGAAGCGCATGTCCTCGCGCTTGACGTTCGGGTAGTACTTGGAGGCGTCCCGGGCCATGTCCTCGACCTCGCCGACGGTCTCCGCACCCGCGAAGCCGCCACCGATGAAGACGAAGGTGAGCGCCTTGCGGCGGATCTCCTCGTCGGTGGTCGAGTCAGCCTTGTCGAGCTGCTCAAGCACGTGGTTCCGCAGGCCGATGGCCTCCTCCACGCCCTTCATGCCGATGCCGTTCTCGGCCAGGCCGGGGATCGGGAAGGTACGGGAGACCGCGCCCAGTGCGATGACCAGGTAGTCGAAGGGCAGCTCGTACGCCTCGCCGACCAGCGGCGCGACGGTGGCGACCTTGCGGTCCTGGTCGATGGTCGTGACGCGGCCCGTGAGGACCTCCGCCTTGGGGAGCACGCGTCGCAGCGGAACCACGACGTGGCGCGGGGAGATGCTGCCCGCAGCAGCTTCAGGAAGGAAGGGTTGGTACGTCATGTACGAACGCGGGTCGACGACCGTGACGGTCGCTTCGCCGTACCGCATCTTCTTCAGGATGCGGCGTGCCGCGTACAGACCTACGTACCCACCGCCTACAACGAGGATTCGGGGACGCTCCGTGGTGCTCATGATTCGAGTATCCAGCACCCCCAGGGGGGTCGCTCGTGAGCCCCTTCACAAGAATGGTGAGGGGCTCTGCTACACTGCGCGGCCCTCGTGATCCATCCCATAGTCGCCCGAGGGAACCGGAGGGTGGCGCGGAGCGTTACGCACCCCCGTTGATCTGGGCCTGTGGCCGTACGGGCGAGTAAACCAGAGGCTTCAGCTGGCGCTCCGTATCTCACGTTTAACTCGGCTGAAACAGGACGCGGTCCGACTCGCGGCCATCCCGACGCCGGGAACCGGCCGCGGCGGCGCCTCCAGGGCGGCCACCGGGACTTTTTTCATGTGAAGGATTTCACGAACTTTCTCGGCGATCACCGCACGAGGGGTCCCCGAAGGGGCCCATAAGCCCGTTTTGGCCCACCCGGCGGAGCCCTGCCGGAGCCCGGAGGCAAACGTTCCAGCCGCCCCGGGGCCACTCCCCCGCCACGGGGTGTTCGCGTGGGCGCTTGCGCTTGCCGCGGGGGGCGGAGCGGAGGTGGGGCGGCCGGGCCCCTCGCGACTCTGCCGCAGCCGCGCGGCGGGCGGGGCGGGGCAGCCAGGAGGCGTCCCCCTTCCCCGCGTCCTGCCGTAGCCCCACGGCGGGCGGGGCCGAGGCGGGGCACGGACGCGCGAACAGAGGCGAAGGAGAGAGAAGGAGAGAGAGGGGGGCGAGAGTGAGAGGGAAGCGCGAGGAAAGCGGGGCAAGGCCGTGAGGGCACTGGAGCCTCTGGGGCCACGAGGGCGATGAGGGCCGCGAGGTCACGGCCGATCGATGCCCGCGAAGCATTTTTACCCTCATGGCATTTTTATATTGACACCCCCACGCCGGCCGGGCTAAGTTTACGTCCGTCGCAAGTTTGCGGCCTCGGAAAGAACGAGGAGTTGCCCGTGTTCGAAGCTGCCCCTACCGCGATCCCCCTCCCCACCTCCGCCGCGTACGCCCCCACCGCGTACGCCCGCAGCGTCGCCGCGGCCGAGCACGACCGCGGCGAGCGGGTGCCGGCCCCGGCCCCGCGTGCCGGCCGCGACGTCCGCCGCCTCGGCACCGACCGGAGTGCACCCGCCCGTCAGGCGCCGCGCGTCATCCGCAACACCCCGCGCCGCCGCAGCTACTGACCCCGCGCCCGGCAGCCGGCCACCACCGGCCCCGTCCACAACCCACCCCACCAGGGAGATCCCTTGCAGTTCAGTGCGTCCACCCTCTCGCTCACCGTCGCCGACGTCGCCGCCTCGCGGGCGTTCCTCACGACCCACCTGGGCTACGCCGTCCAGGCCGAGGCCGACGGCTTCGCGTCCCTGACTCGCCCCGACGCGGTGGACGTCGTCCTGCTCGCCCGCGGCACCGAGGTCCTCCCGCCCGACCAGCGCGACCAGCACGCGAGCGGCCTGATCCTGGCCTTCACGCTCACGGCCGGCCTGGCGGAACAGGAGCAGCGGCTCCGCGCCGCAGGCGTCGACATCACCATGCCGCTGCGCGAAGAGCCCTGGGGCGAGCGCCTGTTCCAGGTCACGGACCCCAACGGGGTGGTCATCCAGTTCGTGGAGTGGGTGGCACAGGTGGCGCCCGAGGGCGCCTGATCCGCACGCCGCCGGGCGGCCCCCCCCGGGCGGGCCGGGGGGGGGGCCGGGGGGGGGGGCCGGCGGGGGGGGGGGGCCCGGGGGGGCCCCGCGGGCCCCCCCCCGCCCCGGGCGCCGGGGGGGGCCCGGGGGGGGGGGGGGGGGGATAAAA
>NZ_JBEHZD010000566.1:0-4735 GCF_040240285.1 Streptomyces sp. HSW2009
CCTGGAGACCGCCGATGACGTACGGGAACAGCGGCTGGTGGAGCGCCAGTTGGCGGGCGGGAAGGACGGGGCGCGGGGGCGGGGGCGGGGGGGGGGGGCGCCGCGCCCGGGGGGCCCCCCCCGCCCCCGGGGGCGCCCCCCGCGGCAGCCGTCGGCCCCACGGCACGGCGCCGTCTCCCGTCCGCACTACAGATCGCCTGAGCAGCTCATGATCGAGATCCCGTCCGACCTCCACCCGGACCTCGTCCCCCTCGTCTTCCTCCTCGGCAGGTGGGAGGGCGCGGGCGTCTTCGACTTCCCCGGCGCCGAGAAGTGCAACTTCGGGCAGGAGGCGTCCTTCACGCACGACGGCCGCGACTTCATCGAGTACGTCTCGCACACCTGGGAGCTGGACGACGAGGGCAAGAAGGTCCGCCCGCTGGAGTCCGAGACCGGGTACTGGCGGATCGACAAGGACCGCAAGGTCGAGGTCGTCATGATCCGCGACCAGGGCGTCGTGGAGATCTGGTACGGCGAGCTGGCCGACCAGAAGCCGCAGATCGACCTGGTCACCGACGCGGGCGCGCGCACCGCGTCCGCCGGCCCCTACACCGGCGGCAAGCGGCTGTACGGGTACGTCAAGAGCGACCTGATGTGGGTGGGTGAGAAGGCCACCCCCGAGGTGCCGCTGCGGCCCTACATGTCGGCGCACCTGAAGAAGGTCGTCGACCCGCGGGAGTGGGCCAAGGACCTCAAGGACCTGCCCGACGACGGCATCGCGTTCTTCAAGTGACCGGCCGGGCCCGCCCGTCCCACCCGGCCCACTGAGCCGATCGGCCCCGCCCGGCCCGCCGGGCCCGTTGTTCCGGCCCCGTGTCCCGTCCGTTCAGCCGTGCCTGGTGACGCGGACCGCCCACCCGTGGTTCCGTAGCGGATACGGCCCGGCGCCCGACGGCGCGCCACCGGGCCCGGCCGGTTCCGACGGAGCACGGCTGGCCCGACTGGTCCCGGCCGCGCACGGCTGAGCCCGATCTCGTTCCACAACTGCATACGCGCCCCGCGGGGGAAGTCCGGTGAGAGTCCGGCGCTGACCCGCAACGGTTGACGGAGCCGCGCATCCCAGGGATGCCGGCGCCGCGAGCCCGATCACCCGCGGTGGCGCTCGTTCCTGAACAACTCGCCGCGGACTGCGAGGGGAAACACCCGGCGCTGCCGGGCACTCCTTCACCGTACGGTCGCGGCCCGAGGCGAAGGGGGAGCCGCCCGTGGCTGCCACCATCGAGGACGCCGCCCCTCCCCGCGCGGCCGGCGCCACAGGCGCGCCCGACGGCCGGCGCCCGGTGCGCCGCGTGCCCCTGCTGCCACTGCTCGTCGCCCTGCTGATCGCGCTGCCGCTGTCGCTGGTGTGCGGGGTGCGGTTCGGGGCGGCCGGGCTCTCCTGGGGCGAGGTGCTGCGGTTCCTCGGCGCCGGGCTGACCGGCGGCACCATCGCGTCCGACGAGGTCTCCGCGTACACGATCGTCTGGGAGCTGCGGTTCCCGCGGACGCTGCTCGCGGCCGTGGTCGGGGCCGGGCTCGCCGGGATCGGCGTGGCCGTGCAGGCGATGGTGCGCAACGCGCTGGCCGACCCGTTCGTGCTCGGCATCTCCTCCGGCGCCGCGGTCGGCGCCAACGCCGTACTCCTCTTCGGCGCCCTCAGCGGCCTCGGCATCTGGGCGCTGTCCAGCGCCGCGTTCGGCTCGGCGCTGATCGCGATGGTCCTGGTGTACGCGGCGGCCCGCACCCCGCAGGGGCTGACCCCGCTGCGCCTGGTGCTCACCGGCACCGCCATGTACTACGGCTTCTCCGCCATCACCACCCTGATGGTCTTCAGCGCCGAGCACGGCGAGGCGGGCCGGGCCGCGATGATGTGGCTGCTCGGCAGCCTGGGCGGGGCGAGTTGGCAGTCGCTGCCGATCGCGGCCTGTGCGGTGGCCGGCGGGCTGGCGCACCTCATGTGGTCCGCGCGCCGGTTGAACGCGCTGGCCATGGGCGACGAGACGGCCGCCGCGCTCGGCGTGGACGCCCGGCGGCTGCGCGGCGAACTCTTCCTGATCACCGCGGCCGTCACCGGCGCCGTGGTCGCGGTCAGCGGGGCCATCGGCTTCGTCGGCCTGATGGTGCCGCACGTGGCCCGGATGCTGGTCGGCGCCGACCACCGGCGGGTGCTGGTGATCGCGCCACTGCTCGGCGCGATCCTGCTGATCTGGGTGGACATCATCTCCCGGGTGCTGCTCGCGCCCGTCGAACTGCCGGTCGGCGTGATCACCGCCGTCGTCGGCGTGCCCTGCTTCGTGCTGCTGATGCGGCGCCGCGGCTACACCTTCGGAGGCGCCTGATGCGTATCGACATCGAAGACGTCAGCGTGGACATCGGCGGCGCCCGCCTGGTCGCCGACGCCACCGTACGGGCCGCCAGCGGCCAGGTGGTCGGGCTGATCGGGCCCAACGGCAGCGGCAAGTCCACGCTGCTGCGCTGCGCGTACCGGGCGCTGCGGCCGAACGCCGGCGCGGTCCGGGTGGACGGGGACGACCTGCACGCCCTGAAGCCCCGCGAGGGCGCGCGGCGGCTGGCGGCGCTGCCGCAGGAGTCGTCGAGCGAGTTCGACTTCACCGTCGGCGAGGTGGTGGCGATGGGCCGCACCGCCCACCAGAGCGCGACCGGCCGGGCCTCGGCCGAGGACGCCCGGGTGTGCGCCGACGCGCTGTCCCGGGTCGGCGCCGACCATCTGGTCGACCGCGGCTTCCTGACCCTGTCCGGCGGCGAGAAACAGCGCGTCCTGATCGCCCGCGCCCTGGCCCAACAGCCCCGCATCCTGGTCCTGGACGAACCGACCAACCACCTGGACATCGCGCAACAGCTTGAGGTGCTGGCGCTGCTGCGGTCCGATCCGGAGGCCGGCGTGACCGTGGATGCCGGCGCCGATGCGGAGGCCGGCGCGGCGGGCACGGGTCGTACGGATGCGCATACGGCGGGTACGGGTACGGCGGATACCGGTCGCATGAGTTCCGGTCGTACGGGCACGGCGCGTACGGAACCCGCAGGTACGGGCCGGGGCCGGGCCGCCGTCGGGCGGGCGATCGGTGCGCCGGCCGGGCTGACCGTGCTCACCGCGCTGCACGACCTCAACCTGGCGGCCCGGCACTGCGACGTCCTGTACGTCATCGCCAAGGGCCGCATCGTGACCTCGGGCACCCCGCAGCAGGTGCTCACGCCCGAGCTGTTGGCCGACGTGTTCCAGGTGCTCGCCCATCCCGTACGGCACCCGGTGAGCGGCGCCCTGCAACTGCTCTTCGACCGGCTGCCCGCGCAGGGACCGGCGCCGCGGGCCGTGGCCGGGCCCGCCCTGCCGGCGCAGGCCACCGCGCCGCCGGACACTCCGGTGCCGACGCCGTAGGACCCGGCCCGGCGCGGCCCGCCGCGAACCCGGACCCGGCCCTCCCCACCCGCGCGACCCACCACCCTCCCCTCCCCACCACCCCGAGGAAGTCCCGTGCGCATCACCCGCCCCCGTGGCCCGCTCCGTACCCCCGCCGCCGTCGCCGCGGCGCTCGCCCTCGCGCTGACCGTCGCCGGCTGCGGCGCGGACGTCTCCGACGGCGACCAGGACAAGAAGGGGACGGCGGGCAAGCAGGCCAGCACGTCAGGCACCGGCGGCTACCCGGTCACCCTCACCAACTGCGGCGCGCAGGTCACGTACGACAAGGCGCCCGAGCGGGTGGTGACCAACGACGTCGGGATCACCGAGATCATGTTCGCGCTCGGGCTCGAAGACCGGATGGCCGGCTACGTCATGCCCGACGACAAGGGCGACCTGGACGCGGTGCCGTACAAGGCCGCGTACGAGAAGGTGCGCTGGCTGTCCAAGTCGGAGATCAACCGGGAGCTGGTCCTGGACGCCAAGGCGGACCTGGTGTTCGCCGGCTGGAACTACGGCTTCCGGGAGTCGGAGGGGTTCACGCCGGCCGCGCTGGACAAGCTCGGCGTGGACACGTACCTGCTCAGCGAGTCCTGCCGGAACGGCCGCGGCAAGGCGCGCGGCGTGATGTCCCCGCTCGACGCGCTCTACACCGACCTGCGCAACCTCGGGAAGCTCTTCCACGTCGAGGACCGGGCGGAGAAGCTGATCGCCGACTACCAGCGGCGGATCGCCGCGGTGCAGGCGAGGGCGCCGAAGGAGCAGCCGCGGGTCTTCCTGTACGACGACGGCCGGGACAAGCCGCTGACCTCGGGCGAGTTCGCCGGCCCGCACGACATCATCACCAAGGCCGGCGGCAACCACGTGATGAAGGACCTCAAGGACAGTTGGGTGACGGTCGGCTGGGAGACGGTCGTGGACCGGGACCCGGAGGTGATCGTCATCAACAACTACGGCGACACCAGCGCGGAGCAGAAGAAGAAGTTCCTGCTGGACTACCCGCCGCTGGCCGGCGTCTCGGCGATCAAGAACAAGCGGATCTTCACGCTGGACTACGTGGACCTGGTGGAGAGCCCGCGCAACCCGGCGGCGATCGAGGCACTCGGCGCGTACCTGCGCGGCGTGCAGCCGGGCTGACCGCGCGGGGCGGGGTGCGGTACGGGGTTGGGCGTGGGGCCTGTGGGGCGGAAGTGACGCGCGGGTGAAGCCGCCCGGGGCGCGGGCGGAAGGCGGCCCGGGGGGGGGGGGGGGGGGGGGGCGCCCCCCCCCCCCCCCCCCCGCCCCCCGCGGGGGGGGCGG
>NZ_JBEHZD010000567.1:0-4732 GCF_040240285.1 Streptomyces sp. HSW2009
CCCCCCGCGGAAACGCCTCCATCACCACCTGCCCCACGCACCCCTGGCAACCGCCGGAGTCCACCACCCCCCGCCAGCGGCCACTGCCCCCGGGCGCCCCCCCCGGCCCCCGCGCCCGGGGGGCGCGCCGGGCGGGGTTGACGGGGCTGCGGGGGCGCCTGCCGTACGGGGCGGGGCGGGGGCGGCGCCGTGCGGTCCGGCCGGGCGCGCCGGCTCCGCCCGGAGCGGTCCCGGCGGAGTCGACGGACCAGCCGGCACAAAGGCTCTGCGGCACGTATCGTGAAAACTCGCGGCCGTGGGTAGCGGTAAGGCACAGACAACAGACCAGATCTGACGGTTACGTGCGGTGAGCGACGGGCGAATCGCGCGCTGGGGAGGCGTCGTGGACGACTACGCGGGTCGGGTGCTCGCGGACCGCTATCGACTGCCGCTGCCACCCGCAGATGAGTACGAGTTCGTGGAGACCCGGGCCTTCGACACCTATAGCGGCCAGGAAGTCCTGGTCAGGCAGGTGCCGTTGCCGGAGGTCGTGGACGCCGAGGTGGTCACCGACGGCGCCTCGTACGCGGCGGCCGGCGCCGGCCACGGCGGCTACGGCGGGCAACCGGCGTACGGCGGGCCGGGCGGTGGCCACGACCAGTGGTACGGGGCGGGGCCGGGCGACGGCCTGACGGACCCGGCCGTGCGGCGGGCCATCGACGCGGCCACCGCCGCCGCCCAGGTGCCCGACCACCCCAGCCTCGACCAGGTCTTCCACGTCTTCGCCGAGGCCGGCAGCCTATGGATCGTCAGCGAACTGGTGCCGGCCAGGCCGCTGGCGGCGCTGCTCGCCGAGCGCCCGCTCAGCCCGCACCGCGCCGCCGAGGTCGCCGCCGACGTGCTGACCGCGCTGCGCGCACTGCACGCGCACGGCTGGACCCACCGCAACATCACCACCCGCACGGTGCTGGTCTGCGACGACGGCCGGGCGATGCTCACCGGCCTCGCGGTCGGTGCGGCCGAAGAGGCGCTGTGCGGTTACGACCCGGTGCCGACGGCGCTGCGGGCGCCCCGGCCGCGCAGGCCGCTGGACGACACGGAGTTCGGCCCCGGCGACGCGGCGCAGCGCGGCCAGCGGCGGGCCGCGTCCGATGAGCGCGGCGCCCCCGAAGGGCGGACCGACCACGGCGCCGTGCCGTCCGCCCGCCCCGGCGCGCCCCACACCGGCGGTGTCTTGCCGGCCGGCCGCGACCAGCGCGCACCCTTCGCGGCCGAGCCCCGCGACGCCGCGCCTGATGACTTTGATGCATCGGATGTGCCCGACGCGCCTGAGGTGCCTGACGCACCGCGCGCTCTGGACGCGTTCGGTGCGGTTCGCGCTGCGCACGCCGAAGGCGCCGGCAACGGGGCGGACGCCGCAGCAGGCGCGGCGACCGCCTCCGCACCTGGGCCCGGCCCGGCCCGAGCCCTGCCGGGCGGCGACCCGTCCCGCCCGCCCGCGGCGACGCCCGTGGTGCGGCGCGGACCCGCAGGCCCGGTGTACCGGGAGGGGGCCGCCGCGGCCGAAGGACCGGCGCCCGCTGACGGTTCGGCGGACGGCTCGACGGGCGGTCGGGCCGGCGCCGCGGAGCCGGAGCGTACGCCCACCCGCGCGCCGCGGGCGGGCGCCATCGCCGCCTACCGCGCCGCACAGGCGGCGGCCCGCGCAGCCATCGAGGACACGGACCCCGCACCCGGCACGGGCCCGCACGGCGACGACCGCGCCCGCGAACACGCCCCGACCCATGACGTCCGTGACCCGCGCGCCGCCCACGGCGAGACGCCTGACCCGCACGAGGCGTACGACCCGTACGGCGACGGCCACGACGGTGCCAGGGGCGCCGGCCCGGGCACGTCCGCGGCGGAGGCGGCAGGCCCGGGCGCGTACGCCGGGGGCGGCTACCCGGCGCCGGACGAGGACGGTACTGAATACGACGGTATCGATGGCATCGAAGGCGCTGACGGCGCTGACGGCTCCGACGGCACCGAGTACGACGACGCGGCGTATGACGACATGGCGTACGACGGGCCCGGGGCCGGTGAGTCGGCGTACGGCGTGCCCGACGGCGACGGCTACCGCGGGCCCGATTCGGCGCTCGCCGCGGAACGCGCCCGGCAGGCGCGCATCGTCGTGGTGGGCGCGGTCACCGAGCGCTGGGCGCCCGAACAGGCCGGCCCGGTCTACGAGAACTGGCGCCTGGCGCCCCCGGTCGGCCCGGCGGCCGACCTCTGGGCGGTCGGCGTGCTGCTCTTCCGCGCCGTCCAGGGCCACGCCCCCTACCCCGAGGACAACGCCGCCGAACTCGTCCAACTGGTGTGCGCCGAGCCGCCCGCGTACGCGGAGGAGTGCGGCGCGCTGCGCCCCGTCGTCGAGTCGCTGATGCGCCAGGACCCGACCGAGCGGCCGGACTTCGAGGAACTGCGCGGCTGGTTGCGCTCGCTCATCAGGTCGGCGCCCGAACCCGACGTCGGCAGCCGCACCGTCCCGGTGCCGCCGAGCGACCCGGGGGAGCCGGCCGACCCCAAGCGGCTGCCGATCCTGCGCCGGCGCGGCGAGTTGGTCCGCCGCCGCAGGGCCGCCGCCGCCCTGCACGGCCGCCACCGGCACAAGAAGGGCAGGCCACCGCGCGTACCCGAGCAGCGCCAGGCGCCGCAGGAGACCGCGCCCCGGCAGGAGAAGCACCTGCGGCTCGAAACCCACGAGTCGGCGCCGCCGCGCGAGCCGAGCACCCGGGCGCCGCGCAGCCTGGGCCGGTTGTTGCTGCTGTTCATCCTGCTGCTGCTCGCCGCGGGCGTGCTGTACGCGATGGTGTTCCTGCCCGACGGGGAGAAGGACGACGACGCGGACCGCGGCGCCGGGAGCAGCACGCACAGCGGCGCACCGCCCGTCACCGGCTCAGGCAAGAACGGCGACGCGCCGCCGATCGGACAGCAGCCGCAGTCCACCGACCCGGCCGGGCTGGCCAAGGGGTTCACGCTCCGCAAGGACCCGGGCGGCTTCCAACTCGCGGTGGCCGAGCGCTGGCAGCGCCGCGCGCCCAACGGCCGCGGCCAGATCCGCTACCTCGGCGACGACTACGAGATGATCGTGGTCCCCGGCCGCGACAAGACCGCCGAGTACGGCACCGACCCGATGAAGTACCAGCAGGACCTGGAGCCCGAGTTGGCCCCGTACCGCGACTCGGACTGGGCGTCGGCCAGCGGGCTGCGCCGGATCGACGTGGGCCAGACGGCGATGGCCGAGGGAGCGTTCGGCTGGAAGGACACCAGCGGTCGCCAGGTGTACGTGCGCAACCTCGCGATGATCATCAGCGGTCGCTACCACGTCGTCCAGATCATCGGCCCCGCCCACGCCCGCAACGCCGTCGACCGCTACTTCGACCAGGCGGCGGCCTCGTACCGGGCCACGGGGTGAGGTTGTTGCGGGTTGCGGGTTGCGGGCTGTGTAGCGGGTCGGTTCGCGTGCGGCGGGGCGGCGCGTTCCGGGTGAGTTAGGTGGGTGGGGCGGAGTGGGGTTGGGCTTGGGGCCGGGCCGGGGCTTGGGGGCTGGGACCGGTTGGCGTGCCGCCTCCTCCGCGGGCCGCGGTGCCGGGCGTCAGACGGCGGGCATGAGGCGCTCAAGCGGCAGGCGCCCGACGCGCGGGCGCGAGGCACCAGCCGTTCAACCACCAGCCGTTTTTTAAGCACCAGGCACTCAAGCACCAGGCACGCAAGCACCCGACGCTCAGGCGTCAGTCACTCAGGCGCCCGGCTCTGTCGTCGCGCCGGTGGTGGGCTACTCGGAGGCGGGCGGCTTGGTGGAACCGGCGGGCTTGGCGGGCTCCTTGGGCCCGTCGGGAGTGGCCGCGTCGGTGGGAGCGCCGCCGGTCGGGGTGGTGCCTTCGGCGGGGGCCGTCGGCTGATCCGTGGCTCCGGGGTCGGTTTCGACACCGGCGCGTCCGTCCGTGTCGATGCGGAGTTGGTCGCGGGCGACGGCGAACATCCGGTCCTGTTCGGTGCGGTGCGGCGCCGTGCCGGTGGTGTCCACGCGGAGCTGGTAGACGCGGTGTGCGGCGCCGGGTACGAAGAGTTCGAGGCGGCGGCGCTGTTCCCGCTTGCCGCGGATGCGGTAGTCGACCTCGATCCAACGGGCCGGCTGCCCGTACCAGTCGAGCGTGTGGCGCCGGGTGCGCACGTCCTCCATCGAGGAGTCCTGCGTGTCGCGGTACCAACTGATCTGCTGCTCGGACGCCTCGGCCGCGGTGTCGCCGAGTGCCGTGTCACGCGTGAGTCCGATGGTGAAGGCGCGCTGGTCGCCGCCGGTCCAACTGGCCTCGGTACGGCTCGTACCGCCGGCCCGGAAGCCGTCCGGGAGCGCCACCTGCGCGGTCAGCGGCCCGTGGGCGGTCAGCCGCCAGCCGGCGGGCAGCGCCGGGCGCGGCGCACCGGTCGGTGCTTCGGTCGGCGTGGGCGCCGCGCTGGTCGCGGGTGCGCCGCTGGTCGGCGGTGCGGTACTGGCCTGCGGCGGCGGTGCGGCCTCGTCGTCCTTGAGCGGCCCGGTGAGCAGGTACACGCCCGCCCCGACCACGACCACCAGCGCGCCCAGCGCCCCGAGCGCGACCCCCGGCCGGATGCTGCCCCACGGGCCGCGCCGCGCGCCGGCCCCGCCGCCGGCCACCACCGGGTCGGCCGGGTTGCTCGTCGCGCCCGCGCCCGCGCGCGGCCCGGGCCCCGG
>NZ_JBEHZD010000568.1:0-4729 GCF_040240285.1 Streptomyces sp. HSW2009
CCCCCCCCCCCCCCCCCCGCCCGCGCGGGGGCGGGCCCCCCCCCCCCCCCCCCCCCCCCCCCGCCCGGCTGCGGGCGCGCCCGGCGGCGGCGGCGGGGGGCGGCGCCGGGCCGGCGACGGCCGGCCCCACCGATTCCCCCACCGATTGCCCCACGTTGCGCCGGCCGGGTGAAGGTGCGGCCGGCGTGATGGTCAGTTGATAGGGCGGCGCGGGGGTTGCGGGGCGGCGCGGGGGCGAGCAGGCTCAGGGGTGACCAGCCCGTCGCGAGAAAACGTTTCTGCTGGTCGTGGTGGGCGTCAGCCCGTCGGGGTGCTGGACGCCGCGATGGCGCGGTGCCGCGCGCGGCCCATGAGCTCCTCGCGCTCGTCCTCGGTGAGGCCGCCCCACACGCCGTAGGGCTCCCGCACGGCGAGGGCGTGTGCCGCGCACTCCGCCCGTACGGGGCAGCGCATGCACACCTCCTTGGCCGAGGTCTCGCGGGCGCTGCGGGCCGCGCCGCGCTCGCCCTCGGGGTGGAAGAAGAGCGAGCTGTCGACCCCTCGGCACGCTGCCAGCAACTGCCAGTCCCACAGGTCGGCGTTCGGTCCGGGAAGGCGGGAGAAATCTGCCATTGCTATCCCCTTGGAGGCGATCTGGTGCGGACGTCATGGCCCGTGGTCGTCCATCCGCCGTGTAAGCAGATGTAAATATGACTCATTGCGAATCTAGTCATAGACGATGCCGAAATGAAGTAAAAGCCACCAAATAGGGCAAAGGATTCGAAGAAGGCGTTGTCGTCGGGCCGCCCCACGGAACGTGTTCCTCCCCTCACGTAGCGTGCTGAAGGGGGGTGGCTGAGCCCGTAACTCTTTCGGGTGACCGTCGTTGAGAGTGCGAGGCGGTTGGTGAATGAAGCGCTCGGGCAGTTGTCCGACGACTCAACCGCTCAGGTGACGAAAAGTACCCAGCCTGGAGGCTCAAGGTGACGCGCATCAGCTCCGGAGGGCGGCCATGACTTCCGTCCTCGTCTGTGACGACTCCCCGCTTGCCCGAGAGGCACTGCGCCGTGCGGTGGCGACCGTGCCCGGCGTCGAGCGTGTGACGACGGCGGCCAACGGCGAGGAAGTCCTCCGCCGCTGGGGCGCCGACCGCTCGGACCTGATTCTGATGGACGTACGGATGCCGGGGCTCGGCGGTGTGGAGACCGTGCGCCGGCTGCTCTCCGCGGACCCCGGGGCCCGCATCATCATGCTCACGGTCGCCGAAGACCTGGACGGCGTGGCCCTCGCGGTCGCCGCCGGCGCCCGTGGCTATCTGCACAAGGACGCCTCCCGCGCCGAACTGCGGGCCACGGTCACCCAGGCGCTCGCCGACCCGACCTGGCGGCTCGCGCCGCGCCGGCTGCGGTCGGCCGAAATGGGCGCGGCCCCCACCCTCACCGCCCGCGAGATCCAGGTCCTCGAAGGCATGAGCCACGGCCGGTCGAACGCCGAGATCGGCCGTGAGCTGTTCCTCTCCGAGGACACGGTCAAGACCCACGCGAGGCGCCTGTTCAAGAAGCTCGGCGCATCGGACCGGGCGCACGCCGTGGCGCTCGGCTTCCGCTGGGGCCTGGTCCGCTAGGCACCGCTCGCCATGGAACACCTGCCTTCTGCTCGCTGGGTGGAGGACGCCAACGGCGCCGCTGGCCGTCGGCGTCACCCCGCGGGACGAGGTGTGGGTGGGACGCTCCCCGTCCGCCGAGCGGTGGGCGGGGGCAGCGGGAACGGACTCCTCCGGTATGGATTTGAGTACGTTCCACGGTTTCCTTTGCAAGCGCTTGACCAGCGAAGAAGCTGCTGGCGCGGGCGCCTGAAGGGCACCTTGCGGGGCAGATGTGCCGGCCGCTTGTGTCGGTTCGGCTCGCGCTGCCGCATCCTTGAGACATGGAGTTCCTCGGGGACGGCTTGGTCAAGCGTGAGGGGAGGGCGTGCGAGTTGAGTGCGAATGCTCCCGCGTATAACGCTTCGACGCACAACCACGGACGCGGTGCCACGGAAGCCACGGCGCCAAGGCACCATGGACCGATGCGTGACGACGAGAAGCCTGGGTCGGCTGTGGCCGCGGGTCCTGGTGAGATCGGAACCCTCGTCCGGCGCGCCACCGCGGGCGACGAACGGGCCACCCACGACCTCCTCGCCCTCGTGCACCCACTCGCCCTGCGCTACTGCCGCACCAGGCTGTCCCGGCTGCCGGGGGACGCCCGGCACTTCGTGGACGACCTGGCGCAGGAAGTCTGCCTGGCCGTGCTGTGTGCGCTGCCCCGGTACCGCGACACGGGCAAGCCCTTCGAGGCCTTCGTCGTCGCCATCGCCTCGCACAAGGTCGCCGACCTGCAACGGGCCGCGATGCGCCATCCCGGCAGCACGGCCGTGCCGTCCGACGAGATGCCCGAGCAGCCCGACGACTCCCTCGGCCCCGAAGAGCGCGCACTGCTCAGCAGCGACGCCGCCTGGGCGAAGAAGCTGCTCGCCAACCTCCCCGAGCACCAGCGCGAACTGGTCCTGCTCCGGGTCGCCGTCGGCCTCACCGCCGAGGAGACCGGCCAGGTGCTCGGCATGTCCCCGGGCGCCGTCAGGGTTGCCCAGCACCGCGCGCTGAGCCGGCTGCGGGCACTGGCCGAGCAGTAGCGGGAGCGGCAGCAGGAGCGGCCGGAGCCGTGCGCGGCCCGGTGGTCGGCGGGCGCGGAAGCGGTTGCCGTGGCCGGGCCGGTCGGCGCGCAGGCCCGTGCGGAACCAGTGGGTGCGTACGGGGCCAGTTGGCGCGTACGAAATGGACCGGTGCTGGTGCGGGCGGTCAGCTCGTACGAGAGCAGTCTGGGCAAGGGAAGCGGGCGTTGCGGCTGGGCCGTGGCGCCCGCTTTCGTGTGCTTTCGGCTTGGCTTCCCGGCGGGTTCCCATCGCGCTCTCGCCAGGGCTCCCGCCGAGTGGGACGGACGGCCGGGTGGCAGGGGGACGGAAGTCCGGTGGGGACGGGTCGGGCGGCCCGAATGTGGCGGGGTGGGCCCGGTGCCGGCCGTGGGCGGAATTTGCGGCTCGCCGATCCCGTTAGCATGGGAGTCCGCGCTGAGGCAAGACCATCTGGAAGGGTGTCATGACTGACAACGTCGACGGAGTGCCTGAGAAGTTCGCGATGCTCGGGCTGACGTACGACGACGTGCTGCTGCTGCCGGGCGCCTCCGAGGTGCTGCCGAACGCGGTGGACACCTCGTCCCGGATCTCGCGGAACGTGCGGGTCAACATCCCCCTGCTGTCCGCCGCGATGGACAAGGTCACCGAGTCGCGGATGGCGATCGCGATGGCCCGCCAGGGCGGCGCCGGCGTGCTGCACCGCAACCTGTCCATCGAGGACCAGGCCAACCAGGTCGACCTGGTCAAGCGGTCCGAGTCCGGCATGGTGACCGACCCGATCACGGTCCGCCCGGACGCCTCGCTGCACACCGCGGACGCGCTGTGCGCGAAGTTCCGCATCAGCGGCGTGCCGGTCACCGACGAGGCGGGCAAGCTGCTCGGCATCGTCACCAACCGCGACATGGCCTTCGAGCTGGACCGCAGCCGCCAGGTGCGCGAGGTCATGACGCCGATGCCGCTGGTCACCGGCACGGTCGGGATCTCCGGCGAGGACGCGATGCAGTTGCTGCGCCGCCACAAGATCGAGAAGCTGCCGCTGGTCGACGAGGCGGGCGTGCTCAAGGGCCTCATCACGGTCAAGGACTTCGTCAAGGCCGAGCAGTACCCGCACGCGGCGAAGGACGCCGAGGGCCGGCTCGTCGTCGGTGCCGCGGTGGGCGTCGGCGACGAGGCGTACGACCGGGCGCAGGCGCTGGTCGAGGCCGGGGCCGACTTCCTGGTCGTGGACAGCGCGCACGGGCACAGCCGCGGCATCCTCGACATGATCGCCAAGGTCAAGTCCAACATCCAGGTGGACGTGGTCGGCGGCAACGTGGCGACCCGCGACGGCGCGCAGGCGCTGATCGACGCCGGCGTGGACGGCGTCAAGGTCGGCGTCGGCCCCGGTTCGATCTGCACCACGCGCGTGGTGGCCGGCATCGGCGTGCCGCAGGTGACCGCGATCTACGAGGCGGCCCGTGCCTGCCACGCGGCGGGCGTGCCGCTCATCGGCGACGGCGGCCTCCAGTACTCGGGCGACATCGCCAAGGCGATCGCCGCCGGCGCCGACACCGTGATGCTGGGCAGCCTGCTCGCCGGCTGTGAGGAGTCGCCGGGCGAGATGGTCTTCATCAACGGCAAGCAGTTCAAGTCCTACCGGGGCATGGGCTCGCTGGGCGCCATGCAATCCCGCGGCCAGGCCCGTTCGTACTCCAAGGACCGCTACTTCCAGGACAACGTGCTCTCCGAGGACAAGCTCGTCCCCGAGGGCATCGAGGGCCAGGTGCCCTACCGCGGCCCGCTCGCCTCGGTGGCGCACCAGCTCGTCGGCGGGCTGCGCGCCTCGATGGGGTACGTCGGTTCGGCGGACGTGGCCGAGCTGAAGGACAAGGGCCGCTTCGTGCGGATCACCGCCGCGGGCCTGAAGGAGAGCCACCCGCACGACGTGCAGATGGTCAGCGAGGCCCCGAACTACTCGCGGCGCTGACCGATCGGGTCGGGTACGGGCCGGGCGGCCGGCGGGGGGGGGGGCCCCGGGGCCCCCCCGCCCCCGGGGGGGCCCCCCCCGCGCCCGTGGCGGACGCCCCGGGGGCGGGGGGTT
>NZ_JBEHZD010000569.1:0-4710 GCF_040240285.1 Streptomyces sp. HSW2009
CCCCCCCCCCCCCCCCCCGGGGGGGGGCCCCCCCGGGTGGGGGGGCCCCCGGGCCCCTGTTGCTCCGTGCTCGGGTGGAGCAGGTCCCGCCGCTCCACCGCGCCGCCGGCGGACCAGCCGGACCAGCCTGGTCAGCGAACCCGCCGACCCCGGCAGCCCTGGCGACCCCAGCGGCCCCGCCAGATCAGTAGATCGGCTTCTCCGGCTCGATCTGGTTGACCCAGCCGATCACGCCGCCGCCCACGTGCACCGCGTCGGCGAAGCCCGCCGACTTGAGGACGGCGAGCACCTCGGCCGACCTGACGCCCGTCTTGCAGTGCAAGACGATCTTCTTGTCCTGTGGGAGGTCCTGGAGGGCGGTGCCCATCAGGAACTCGTTCTTCGGGATCAGCCGCGCGCCGGGGATGGAGACGATCTCGTACTCGTTCGGCTCGCGGACGTCGATGATGTCGATGCCCTCGCCGTCGTCGATCCACTGCTTGAGCTGCTTGGGCGTGATCGTGGAGCCGGCCGCAGCCTCCTGCGCCTCCTCCGACACCACGCCGCAGAACGCCTCGTAGTCGATCAGCTCGGTGACCGTGGCGTTCGGACCGCACACCGCGCAGTCCGGGTCCTTGCGGACCTTGACCTGGCGGTACGACATCTCCAGGGCGTCGTAGATCATCAGCCGGCCGACCAGCGGCTCGCCGATGCCGGCGAGCAGCTTGATGGCCTCGTTGACCTGGATCGAGCCGATGGAGGCGCACAGCACGCCGAGGACGCCGCCCTCGGCGCAGGAGGGCACCATGCCCGGCGGCGGGGGCTCCGGGTACAGGCAGCGGTAGCACGGGCCGTGCTCGCTCCAGAACACCGACGCCTGGCCGTCGAAGCGGTAGATCGAGCCCCACACGTACGGCTTGTTGAGCAGCACGCACGCGTCGTTGACCAGGTACCGCGTGGCGAAGTTGTCCGTGCCGTCCACGATCAGGTCGTACTGGGAGAAGATCTCCATCACGTTGTCCGCCTCAAGGCGGCCCTCGTGCAGGACGACGTTGACGTACGGGTTGATGCCGAGGACCGAGTCACGGGCGGACTCGGCCTTCGGCCGGCCGATGTCGGCCTGGCTGTGGATGATCTGGCGTTGCAGGTTCGACTCGTCGACCTCGTCGAACTCCACGATGCCGAGCGTGCCGACACCGGCGGCGGCCAGATACATCAGCGCGGGCGAGCCGAGGCCGCCCGCGCCCACACAGAGCACCTTGGCGTTCTTCAGTCGCTTCTGCCCGTCCATTCCCACGTCGGGAATGATCAGGTGACGCGAGTACCTGCGGACCTCGTCGACGGTGAGCTCGGCAGCCGGCTCGACCAGGGGTGGCAGCGACACGGGGACTCCGTAAGGGAAGGGAGCAGCGTTGTTCTCCTGGTAACACTGCCACGCGGCGTCTCATTCCGTGACACCAGGTCCGATGCGCGAGACGATTTCGTCCCAGTAACCGGGCAGTGTCTCCCATGCGTCGCTTTGGCCATGGCCTTGCCGATCAGTGAAGTAGATGGTCCCTGCACCCTGCCAGCGGGCGATGCGCAGCGCCTCGTCCAGGTGAGTGCGGGGCACTCCGTGCACCAGGTGGCAGAACCGCTCCGGCGGGTAGTCGGCCGTCCACGGCGCCGCCTGCGACCAGCGGTAGTCGGCCCACTGCCCGCAGAAGGTCACCAGTTGGTCGGCGTCCTGCACGTAGTCCGGGTACGGGTGGGTGCCGTGCCCGAACACCACGTACACCGGTGCGCACAGGGCGCGCAGCGTGGTCGCCAGCCGGCGCACCTCGGCCAGCCCCGGCCGCTCGGTGGGGCACCGGTCCAGGTAGAACCCGTCGACCTGGTACCACTCAAGGAAGCGGTGCGCGTCGGAGATCAGCTCGCCGAACGGGCGGGTGCCGAACCGCAGGTCGAGGTGGCCGAGGACGCGGGCGCGCGCCTCGTGCAGCCGGGCCGCGGCGCCCAGGCAGTGCGGGTCGGGGCGGCTGCCGGGGCCGCGCGCCACGTTGAGCACCGCCCAGTGCAGCGGGGTGCGGGGCCGGGCGAGTTCGGCCCATTCGGCGGGGGCGACCAGCGGGTGCGCGCAGCCGGGCACCCCGAAGCCGAGCCGCCCGGCCACCGACCCGGGGCGCCGGGTGCCGGTGGAGGTCAGATACGGCATGCCGCCTCCATCCAGATGTCGGCCAGCGACTCTTCGAGGCCGATCCTGGTGCGCCAGCCGAGCCGGTCGCGGGCGGTGCGCACGTCCGCCTGCTGCCAGCTCCCGCAGCCGTCCGGGTAGGCGTAGCCGACGGCGCCGGCCGGCGTCTCGGGGCCGTGTTCGCCGCGGCCGTGCCCGGCGGAGTGACCGAGCCCCGAGGGGCCCGACGGGTGCGGGACGGTGCGCAGCGGGTGGCCTTCGACGTCGTGCAGCGCGCCCCCGAAGCCGGCCACCCTGGCGAGTACGCCGGCGGCGTCCCGCATCCGTACGGCGCGCCCGGTGCCGATGTTCACCACGCCCTGCGCGGCGGAGAGCGAGGCGGCGTGCACGGCGCGGGCCACGTCGCGCACGTCGACGAAGTCGCGCTGCGCGCCGAGCCCGGGGAAGCGCAGTTCGTGGTCGCCGGCCTGCATCGCGCGCCGCATGGTGTCAGCGAGCCGGCCCAGCGGCGAGCCGGGCGGGGTGCCGGGGCCGACCGGCGAGAAGACGCGCAGCACGATGGCGTCGAGCCCGGAGCCGAGCACCAGCTCGGTGGCGGCCAGCTTGCTCACGCCGTACGGGCCGCCGGGGCGCGGGATGGCGTCCTCGGCGGTGGAGGAGCCCGGCTGGGACGGCCCGTACTCGGCGGAGCAGCCGAGTTGCACCAGCCGGGCGCCGCAGCCGCTGCGGCGCAGCGACTCGCAGACGGTGGCGACGGCGACGGTGTTGTGCCGGGTCAGCTCGCGGGCGCCGCCGCGGGTGGTGCCCGCGCAGTTGATGACGACGCCGGGGTGGACGGCGTCCAGGAACCGGGTCAGCGCCCCGGGGCTGCCGGTGGACAGGTCGAAGCGCACGTCGGCGGTGTCGCCCCGGCCGAGCTCGGTGAGTTGGACCGCGGGGTCGGCGAGCAGGTGGTCGGCGACGTAGCGGCCGATGTAGCCGCCTGAGCCGAGCAGCAGTACGCGCATCAGTCGCGCCCCCGTTCCGCAGGGCCGCCGGTCTGCGCGGGGCCGGCGGTCTGCGCGGGGCCGGCGGCGGGGGCGCGGTCCCCCGCGCCCCGTCGGGTGGCCCCGCGTGCTTCGGCCACCCGGCCGATGGGGCGGTCGACGGAGAGGTTGGTCATCTCGCTTGCTCCTTGTGAGGGTTGCGCCGCCCGGTCCCGGCTGGCGGGGTGGGTGGGCGGCGGAGGTCGTGGGTCGGGGGCCGGGGGGGCCGGCCCCCCGGGGGGGGGGGGGGGGGTGCCCGCGGCTGGTTCACCGCTCGTCTTCGTACCCCAGGTGCAGGTCGCGCTCGGTGCGCCCGCCGCCGGCGACCCGCAGCACGGTGGCCACCGGCGGGTACCCCGCGGCGATCACGGTGTACTCGCCGGCGGACAGGTCGATGAAACGGAATCCGCCGTCCGCGCCGGTGGTCGCCGTGTCCACGACGTTGCCCGCCGCGTCCAGCAGCGTCACCCTGGCGTCTTCCACGGCCCGCCCGCCGCCGGCCCGCACCGTGCCGCGCAGCACCGCGCCGCCGGCCAACTCGATGTCTTGCCGGGTCTCGCGGGCGGATTGCACGGAGACCGGCAGCGCGGCCGGGCGGTAGGCGGGGGCGCTGGAGGCCAGGGTGTATTCGCCGGCCACCAACTCGGTGATCAGATAGCCGCCTTCGCGCCCGCTGCGGGTGGAGGCGACGACCTCGCCGCGCACGTCGGTGAGGGTGACCATCGCATCGCGCACCGGGGTGCCGTCGGCGGTGTGCACCGTGCCGGCCAGCCGGCCGGCGCCGCCGAGCACCACGTCGAGTTCGACGGGCCGTTCGCCGACGGTGACGCTGACCGCCTGCGGCTGGTGCCCGCCGGCCGCGGCGATCAGCACGTACGCGCCGGCGCCCGGCGTGCTCAGCGCGTACCGCCCGTCCTCGCCCGTCGCGCCCCGCCCGACCTGTCGACCGCCGACGTCGATCAGGGTGAGCGCGGCCCGCGGCACGGTGCTGCCGTCGTGGTGCGCGACGGTCCCGCACACCGGCACCCCGGCGACCGCCGGCCCGTCCGTGCGCGACGGCGCGTCGGCGCGGGTCAACTCGGCGGCGTAGCGGCCCGGGTGGCCGTCCTTCGGGTACGCGTCGGTGCCGTAGCCGATGTCGTACGGGTCGGTGGTGCGCTGTTCTGCGGGGAGCGCCGGGGCGCCGTTGGTGAGGGCGTCCGGCAGGCCGCGGGCGGCGGGGACGGTCGCGTCGTGCTGATCGGTCTGGGGGGCCACGGAAATCTCCTTGAGCAGCAGGGCCAGCAGGAAGCCGAGGACGAGCACCGGCAGGAGGGAGAGGAAGGCGCGCGGGATCGGTTCGAGGTAGGCGGCGAGGTAGCCGTCGCGCAGCGCGTCCGGGAGCGCGCGGACCGTCTCGGGGAAGAGGTCGTCGGCGCCGTCCGGCAGCTTCCGGCCGAGGTGCGGGGCGGCCCGGTCGGCGAACAGGGTCAGGAAGACCGCGGCTGCCGCGCCGCCGCCGATCCGCCGGGGGCGGCCGGTGGCGCCGCCGGG
>NZ_JBEHZD010000057.1:0-23898 GCF_040240285.1 Streptomyces sp. HSW2009
CGATCCTGTGGAACCTGTGGTTCTTCAGCTTCTGGTCCGTCTCGATCGTGGCGGGGGGGGGGGGCCCGCCCGCCGCCCGCCCCGGGGGCGGGGGGTTGGCCCGCCGGGGGGGGGGGGCCCCCGCGCGCCCCGGGGGGGGGGGGGGCCGGGGGGGGCCCCGGCGGGGGGGGCCCCCCCCGCCCCCGGGGGGGCGCGGGGGCCCGCCGCCGGATCGGGGTGGGGCCGCACCACCGTGCCCGGCGCTCCGCCGCCGGCCCCCGCCCGGCGCGCCCTCGTGTGGTCTTGCGTCCCGGAGTCCGAACCGAGCGCCCCGCTCGGCTCGTCCCGGTCCGCCAGGGTGGTCCCGCCCACGTACCGCTCCCGTCGTCACGTCTGCATCAGCGACCATTTCTCGCATTACGCGACAACCGCGAGCAACCGAGACCATTCTCCGAAACGACGCACCATCCCGGGTCAACTCCCTTATTCCGCCCGCCCATCCCGCGCCCATCAGGGCTTTCCCCTCGCGCGACGGGCTGCGGGCCATCCCGGGCGCAGCCGGGAAGTCCACTCGAACCGGTGAGTGTGACCGCCTGGCCCGCGGGGGATACAGCGGGGCCGCCGAGGGACGGGAAGGGGACGGCCGGAGGGGCTGGGCAGACCCGACGGGCAGGCAGCCAGCGGGCAGGCGGACGGCCTGCCGGCGCCGCGGGATCGGGCGGGCCCGCGGGACACGGGGTGCGGGTGCGAGGTGCGGTGGAGCCGTCGGCAGCGTAGGAGAGGGCCGGCCGCGGGGTGCGGGGACTCCGTGGCAGGCCCTCGGCGACGGCCCACCACGGGGGAACCACGGCCTCATGCGCACGCGTGCGCGCGGACGCGCGGCGGCGCCCCCAGTCGGCCCGATCGGGGCGTGGACGCCTGCCCGTACGCGCGGACGCGCGGCGGCGCCAGGGCGACGGGCCCACCCCGCGACACCGCCCGCCCCTGCCCCACTCCAAGCGGAGGGAAGCAGAGGCAGATGGCCACAGCCGCGGGGCTCACGGGCGGAGGGGCGAGGGGGACGGAGGGGCAGAGCGGCAGAGGGGCCGTGCCCGCAGGCCCGCGCGGCCGGGTCGCAGTCGCGCCCCGCCAGCCGTGCGGAGCCTGGAGTCGCGCGAGGCCCGGGGCCCCGCTCAGGTCCCGGCGGGCTACTTCTCCGTCTCGGCGGCGAGCCGTTCCAGGATCGCGTCGTAGATGCGGGCGAGGCCCTTGGGGGCGAAGGTGCGCTCGAAGAAGCCGCCGATGCCGCCGGCGCCGGTCCAGACGCTGGTGACCTGGACCCGCGACGTGCCCTCGCCGGCCGGCGTGACGATCCAGGTGGTGACCATCGAGGAGTTGCGGTCCTTCTCGACGAGCTGCCCGTCCGTCGGCTCGGTCACCTCAAGGAGGCAGTCGCGCACCCGCTTGCTGGTGGCCTGGAGTTTCCAGTGCACCAGGGTGCCCTCGCCGTCGCCGCCCTCGCGGACCTCGTACTCGCTGAAGTGCTCCGGCAGCAGACGTTGCCGCGTGCCGCTGTAGTCGGCGAGCGTGTCGAATACGTCCTCGGCCTTCGCCGTGATGATCCGCTCCGTCGTGGCCTCTACCTGCGCCATCGCTGTTCCTCCGGTCGTCTGCGGGTGCTGTGGTGCTTGATCGGAAAGCCAACCACCTTCCGCGCATCGACCCAAATCGGGGGTTGACGCCCACCGAGTAGCACGTATGTTCTATTCTTGAGGATCGGATCGCAGAGGTCCGGCTGAGGAGGTGGACATGCGCTGGGAGAACCTGGCCGCCGAGCCGTCCGCACCCGCACTGTTCGGCGTGGACAGCGTCACCCGCACCTTCGACACCCCCGAGTTCCGCGGCATCACCTTCCACGAGGTGCGGGCCCGCTCGCTGGTCAACCGGGTGCCGGGGGCGTCGCGGATGCCGTTCGAATGGACCGTCAACCCGTACCGCGGCTGCTCGCACGCCTGCGTGTACTGCTTCGCGCGCAAGACGCACGGCTATCTCGACCTGGACACCGGCATCGGCTTCGACTCGCAGATCATCGTGAAGGTCAACGCGCCCGACGTGCTGCGCCGCGAGCTGGCCGCCCGGAGCTGGACCGGCGAGCACATCGCCATGGGCACCAACGTGGACTGCTACCAGCGCGCGGAGGGCCGGTATCGGCTCATGCCCGGCATCCTGTCCGCGCTGGTCGAGCGGTCCAATCCGTTCTCCATCCTCACCAAGGGCACGCTGATCCTGCGCGATCTCGAACTGCTGCGGGCGGCTGCGGCGCGGGCGGAGGTGGGCGTCTCGATGTCGGTTGGTTTCGTCGATCCGGCGCTGTGGCGCACCGTCGAGCCGGGCACGCCGTCGCCCGAGCGGCGACTCGCCGCGGTGCGGACGCTGACCGAGCACGGCATCGACTGTGGCGTGCTGATGGCCCCGGTCATCCCCTATCTGGGAGACTCCCCCGAGCAGTTGCGCAGCACGGTGCGGGCGATAGCCGAGGCCGGGGCCACCTCCGTCACGCCGCTGGTGCTCCATCTGCGGCCCGGCGCCCGGGAGTGGTTCACGGCCTGGCTCGACCGCCACCACCCACGGCTGCGGCGGCGGTACGACGCGCTGTACGCGACGGGTGCGTACGCGCCCACCTGGTACCAGCGGCGCATCACCCGGCAGGTGCACGAGTTGGCCGCCGAGTACGGCATCGGTCCCGCAGGGCCCGGTGCGGCCCGGGCGCTGTCGCCGCCGGACGCCGGGGCGCCCGACCCGGCCGTCGGCACCCAGTTGGCCCTGCTGTAGAAAAACGGGACCGGCCTGCACCGTCACGGCCGAGCCGCCCACCGCGTAAGGAATCCCATGGCAGAGCACGTCAAGCACCTCGCACCGCAGGGCGTCGCGCCCGGCAACGGCTACAGCCACGTCGTCCTCGGTACCGGCACCTTCGTGGCGATATCCGGGCAGATCCCGGTCGACGAGGACGGCCAACTGGTCGGCCCCGGCGACGCCGAGGCGCAGGCCAAGCAGGTCTTCGAAAACCTCAACCGCTGTCTGGCCGCGGCCGGGGCGACCTTCTCCGACGTGGTGAAGCTGACGTTCTACGTGACGGACGTGGCCCACCTGCCGGCCGTGCGGATCGCCCGCGACGCGTACATCGACGTCGAGCACCCGCCGGCGAGCTCCGCCGTGCAGGTCGCGGCCCTGTTCCGGCCCGACCTGCTGCTTGAGGTCGAGGCGTTCGCCGTCGTCAACGGCTGACCCGACCACCGCGCGACCTCGGCGCCGACGACGCGGTGTGCCCGCGATGCGGTGTGCCCGCAAGGGAGATCGCGTCCGCGGTACGGAGCGTGCCTGCCGTACGGGGCGCGCCCGCCGCCCGCGGATAGGGGCGCCCGCGGTAGGAGCGCGCGCCGCGGTGTGGAGTGCGCGCCGCGGTGTGGAGTGCGCGCCGCGGTGTGGAGTGGGGGGGGCCGCCCCCCCCCCCCCCCGGGGGGCCCCCGCCCCCGGGGGCGGGGCGCGCGCGGGGGGGGGGCGGCCGCCCGGGGGGGGCGGGCCCCCCCCCCCCCCCCCCCCGGGGGGGGCCCCACCCTCCTGGGGCCTGCGGCCCCGGTGCGGGCCGGGCCGACGGCGACGTGCGCGCCGGCCCGGCCCGTCACAACATGGCGGCCAGCAACTCCTTGGTGTAGTCGTGCGTCGGGTGGTCGAAGACCTCGTCGCGGGTGCCGCTCTCCAGGAGTTCGCCGCCGCGCAGCACCGCGATCCGGTCGCAGAAGTGCCGTACCACCGCGAGGTCGTGCGAGACGAAGAGCAGCGAGAGCCCGAACTCGTCCCGCAGGTCCATCAGCAGGTTGAGCACCTGGGCCTGCACCGACACGTCCAGCGCGGAGACCGGCTCGGCGGCGATGAGCAGCCGCGGCTGGGGGGCGAGCGCCCGGGCGATGCCGATGCGCTGGCGCTGGCCGCCGGAGAACTCGTGCGGATAGCGCGCGAGATGCTCGGCGCCGAGCCCCACCCGCTCCAGCAGCCACACCGCTCGCTCCCGCCGCTCGTCCGCACGCTGCTGCGTGTGCACCACGAGCGGCATGGTGACGATCTGCTCCACGGTGTGGCGCGGGTTGAGCGAGGCGTACGGGTCCTGGAAGACGAGTTGCACCTCGCGGCTGAGCTCGCGGCGGAGCTTGGTGTTCCGGGCCGCGTCGGAGATGTCGCGCCCGTCGAAGCGGACGCTGCCGGCCGTCGGCCGCTGGAGTCCGGCCAGCACCCGGGCCGTGGTGGACTTGCCCGAGCCCGACTCCCCCACCAGGCCCAGCGTCTCACCGGGCCCGATGCCCAGGCTCACCTCGCGCACCGCCCTGATCGGCGGGCGCCGCAGCCCGGGCAGCCGCGGGCCGCGCGCCGCGAACTCCACGGACAGGTTGCGCACCTCGGCGATCGGCGGCACCGGCATCCCGGCGGCGTCCGCCGGACCGGCCGACGCGCCACGGCCGGTGCCCCGATCAGTGACGCGGCCGGTGGCACGGGCGGAGCCGGTCGCGGCGGCTGCGCCCGCGTCCGGGGTCGGGTCGTCGACCGTGGGCAGCCGGGTGCCGGGCACGGTCTTGAGCGTGGGCGCGGCGCCGATCAGGGCGCGGGTGTACGGCTCGCTCGCCGCGGTCAGCAGCTTCTCCGCCGGGCCCTGCTCGACCTCGCGGCCACCGCGCAGCACCAGCATCCGGTCGGCCATCTCGGCGACCACGCCGACGTCATGGGTGACCAGCAGCACCGCGGTGCCGTGCTCGCGCCGCAGCTCGTCCAGCAGGTGCAGCACCTGGCGCTGGACGCGGGCGTCGAGCGCGGTGGTCGGCTCGTCGGCGATCAGCAGGTCGGGCGAGTTGATCAGGGCCATGGCGATCATCACCCGCTGCCGCATGCCGCCGGAGAACTGGTGCGGGTAGTCGCGGGCCCTGGCGGCCGGGATGGCCACCCGCTCCAGCATCTCCGCGGCCCGTTCGCGCGCCGCGGCCCGGCCGGCCTTCGGATGGTGCAGCCGGTACGCCTCGGCGAGTTGGGCGCCCACGGTGTGGAACGGGGACAGGGCGGCGAGCGCGTCCTGGAAGACCATCGCCACTCGGGCCCCGCGCACCGCGCGCAACTGCTTCTCGCCGGCGCCGACGACCTCGGTGCCGCCGATCTCGATGCTGCCGGTGACGGTCGTACGGGCCGGGTCGTGCAGGCCGAGCGCGGCCAGGCCGACGGTGGACTTGCCCGAGCCGGACTCGCCGATCAGCCCGAGCACCTCGCCGCGCGCGACCTCGAAGGAGATGTCGCGTACCGCGGGCACCTGCTCGGTGCCGCCGTGGCCGCCGCCGTGCGCCCGGGTGAAGGAGACGGACAGATCGCGGACCCGCAGCGCGGGGTGGCCTGCGGCGGCCATGGGGGCTTCCTCTCGGGGCGGGCGGCCGGGGCGCCGGGTCACGGCGGTCATGCGAGCCGCACCCGGGGGTCGAGCCAGGCGACGACCAGGTCGGCGATGGCGACGAAGACGACCACGCACAGCGCGGCCAGCAGCACGGTGCCGACGACGGTCGGCAGGTCGTTGCCGATCACGGCGTCCACCGCGAGCTTGCCGACGCCGCCGAGTCCGAAGACCGTCTCGGTGATGAAGGCGCCGCCGAACAGGGCGCCCGCCTCCAGGCCGAGCAACTGCACCAGCGGCGGCGCCGCGCCGCGCGCCGTGTACTTCAGATGGGCGCGGCGGGCGCTGAGCCCCTTGCCGCGGGCGGTGCGCACGTACCCCTCGTGCATGACTTCCAGGAGTTGGGCGCGCGAGAGCCGGGCGAAGACGGCGGCGTTGACGAAGCCGAGGACCAGCCACGGCAGCAGCAGGCCGGCGGCCCAGCCGCCCGGGTCGTCGGCGAACGGCACATAGCCGGGCAGCGGGAACAGGTCGGTGCTGTACACCAGCAGGTACTGGAGCACGTAGCCGAGGAAGTAGATCTGCACGCTGGCGCCGATCAGCGTGAAGCCGGAGAGCAGCCGGTCGGTGCGGCTGCCGCGGCGCAGCGCAGAGACCATGCCGGTGCCGATGCCGAGCACCACGATCACCACGAGCGCGCCGACGGCGAGCGAGAGGGTGACCGGCAGGTGGTCGGCGATGGCCTCGGTGACCGGCTGGTGCAGCGTGTACGAGTAGCCGAGGCAGGGCGCGCCGCAGTCGATGGGCGTGCCGTCGACGTCGTTGATGGTGCGCCCGCTGACCAGCCCGCCCAGGTAGTCGACGTACTGCGCGGCGATGGGCTGGTCCAGGCCCATGCTGTGGCGCACGGCCTCGACCTGCGCGGTGTCGCACTTGGGTCCGCAGGCGATCAGTGCCGGGTCGGACGGTGCGGCGTAGAAGAGCCCGAAGGCGGCGGCGGGGATCGCCAGGAGTACCGCCGCCGCCTGGAGGGCCCTTCGGAAGACGTAGCTGAGCATGGGGTGTGGGCTTTCGGGATCAGGAGTCGGCGCGGTAGAGCCAGGCCGCGCTGATGCCGCCGTAGATGGGGTGGATGAACGCGCCGCCGATGTCCTTGCCGCGCACCTGGGAGACGTGCGGGTACATGAACGGCACGACGGGGGCGTCCTTCATGACGACCTGCTCCAGGTCGATGAGGGCCGCGGCCTTCTCCTTGGCGTCACCGATCTTCTCGATGCGCTCCAGCTCCTTGTCCACGGCCGGGTTGTTGTACCGGATGCCGTTGGACAGCGCGTCCAGCTTGCTGTGGTAACCGTCGGGCAGCAGCGTGGAGGGAGTCGGCCAGTCCACCGAGTTGGTGGAGAGCCACAGGTCGTACGGGGCGGGGCCGCGGAAGACCTGGTTGGTGAAGGAGGCCGGGTCCAGCGGCTTGGTGACCAGGGTGATGCCCACCTTGTCGAAGGCGTCCACGAGCACCTGCGCGAGCCGGTCCTGCACCGCGTCGCTCTCGTACGCGTACGTCAGCTTGGTCACCGGCTTCTTGGCCTTGGCCAGGTGCTCCTTGGCCTTGGCGATGTCGCCGGTGGGGGCCGCGGGGAACAGGTCGTACTTCTTCCAGCCGACCACGGCCGGCGAGGAGAGGGTGGTGGCGAGTTCACCGGTGCGCGGGCCGCCCATCACCTGGCGGGCCTGCTGCCGCGGGAACAGGTAGGCGATGGCCTTGCGCACCTCGGGGTCGGTGACGCGGCTGTTCTTGATGTACAGGTCGTTGACGTAGGCGCCCTGGCGGCCGTTGACCACGAGCTTGCCCTTGGCCTTGTCGCGCTCGGTCTCGCGGAACAGCTCGGGCGGCAGGTCGGCCTTGGTGGTGACGCTGGCGGCGCCGTTCCCGCGGCCGGCCAGGATCTCCTGGCTGATGTTGAGCGCGTTCTTGCCGAAGGTGAACTCGAAGCGGTCGGCGAACTGGTGCCGGATCGGGTCGGTCGCCGGCTTCCAGTGCGGGTTGCGCTCCAGCGTCAGGTGCTGGTTCTGCTTGTGCTCGGCGATCCGGTACGGGCCGCTGGCCAGCGGCTTGATGTCGTAGCCGGTGCCGGTGTCCTTGTCCTTGCGGACCGGGGACGAGGAGGACTGGGCGGCCATGTAGGGCACGTCGGCCTGCGGCTGCGGGAAGTGGAAGACGATCGTCTTGTCGTCGGGCGTCTCGATCGCGTCGAGCTCGCCGTCCTTCGGGCCGCCGTACTTCTTGACCGCGGCGGTGCGGTCGGGTGAGCCGGTCAGCCACTCCGGCCAGTAGGTCGGGCCGAGTTCGAAGCCGGGCGCGAAGGTGCGCTCGATGCCGTACTTAACGTGCTGCGCGGTGATCGGCTTGCCGTCTTCCCAGGCGATGCCGTCCTTGAGGTGGTACGTCCAGGTCTTGCCGCCGTCGCTTGAGGTGCCGGTGTCGGTGGCCAGGTCACCCACGAGGGTCGCCTTGCCGTCCACCACCTGGTACTGGGTGAGCTGACGGCCCCACAGCAGCGAGGTGTTGTACGCCTCGCCCGCGTAGATCTTCTGCGGGTCGAGGTGTGCGTAGCCGGTGGGGTTGGAGACGTGGATGGTGCCGCCCTCGCGGGCCCCTGCGACCTTGGGGGCGGGTCCGGCGCTGTCCTTCGCGGTGCCGAGCGAGGCCGTCAGCGGGACGGTCTCCTTGGGCGCGGGATCGCTGCTGCCGCCCTTGCCCGCACCGGCGGAGCAGGAGCACAGCAGCGTGGCGGCAACGACGGCGATGGCCGGCACGGCCACGAGGCGCGGACGGTGGCTGAGCTTGCTGGGCATGCAGAACTCCGATGCGGAAGGTGCGGATATCAGGGGTGTTGGGTTGTGGGGGGCCGTGGGGGACTGCGGGGCCCGTGGGGGCCGTGGGGGTGGGACGCGCCGGGGCGGGGGGGCGCACCCGGCGCGCGTCTTGGGGGGGGTGGCTCAGCGAGCCGTACGGGGGCCGATGGCGTCGCGTACGGCGTCCCCGAGCAGGTTGAAGGCGAGGACGAAGACGAGGATGGTGACGCCGGGGAAGACCATGTAGGTGGGGTCGTCGTAGAAGACCTCGGAGCCGCGGGCGATCATGCGGCCCCAGTCGGGGATCGGCTCGTTGATGCCGACGCCGAGGAAGGACAGCGCGGCCTCGGCGGTGACGATGCCCGGCACGGCGAGCGTGATGTGCACCAGGACCGGCGCCCAGACGTTGGGCAGCAGCTCCCGGAAGATGATGTGCCGACGCCCGGCGCCCACCGCGCGGGCCGCCTCCACGAACTCCCGCTCGCGCAGCGACCGTACGGTCGTCCGCAGCACCATGGCCAGCGGCACCCAGCCGAAGGCGGAGAAGACGGCGATGAGTACGGCGAACTGCATCCAGGCGGGTTCGTTTTCTCCGGGTGAGACGAACCGGGTCTGGATGATGGGACTGAGGGCCAACAGGAGGAGCAGCGTGGGGAATGCGAGGAGGACATTGCAGATAAAGCTGAATACCCGGTCGGCCATTCCGCTGAGATAACCGGCAGTCACCCCGAGGACGATGCCGATGACGGCGATGACGGCGACCGAGGCGAGGGCGACGAGCAGCGAGGTGCGCATGCCGTAGAGGAGTTGGGTGAACACATCGCGGCCGAGTCCAGGTTCGAGCCCGAACCAGAAGTCGGCGGAGATGCCGCCGTTCGGCTGCACCGGAAGACCCTCGGGACTGAGCAGGTCAGGAGCGTTCTGGCCGTAGTGCTCGGTGGGGTTCTTGCCGTAGAGCGCGGCGATCAGCGGGGCACACGCGGCGAGGACGGCACACAGCACGACGATGCCCAGAGCAACCATGCCCACCCGGTCGCGGCGCAGCGCGCGGGCGGCGGTGACGAGTGGACCCGCGGGCGCACTGGACTTCACTTCGGCCATCACTTCGGCCATCGCTGCCGTTCTCCTGAATCTCGGCGGGTGTCTCCCGCAGCCGGTTCGCGACCATTAGAGCGATGGCTCGATGCACAGGCAAATCATCTTTTTCAGAAGCCGATAAACGACGAAGAAAACATTTCAGGAAGGCTGCTTCATTTCACACGTCCGCAATATGCACGAAACAAAACTCACCATAAAAGGGACATAAGGCCCCGCGTGCGTCACACACGAAGGACATGCTGAGATACCGCTCACAGGGCCTTCACTTCCAAGGTTCAATGAATAAACGACCTTGGTTGAGCAGACGTCGAGCGGCACACGCCTGCCCATCAGCGGATGCCTCGGGTGACGCCGTCGCGATCCGGCCGAACCCCATCCATCACCCCGCAGGGCGGCGCCGCCCCATCCGAACACCACCACACGCCGCCACCCTCCCACCGCCCCAGGTCCCCGCCCCGGGCGCGATGACCCGCCGCCGCACCGCAGGGAAACCGTCGGCCACCGTTCGATTACCTGTGGTGACCGGAAGTGGTTAGCCGTGCATGCACTCACCCCATGCATCGGTAAGACTCCGGACCGTATCTGCCACCTCGAACAAGGGAGTGTTCGACATGCGGAAGACCCTGGGGGGATGCGCGCTGGCCGCCATCGCGGGCCTCGGCGCGCTGGCCACCGTCGCCGGTACCGCCCACGCGGCGCCCACGGAGGCCACCTCGCTCTACGCGCCGTCATCGCTGGTGCTCTCCGTCACCGACGGGGACAGCGCGCAGGCCACCGTCACTCGCGCAGTGACCCTGACCTGCCGGCCCACGGCCGGCGGCGACCACCCGGCACCGCGCGCCGCCTGCGCCGAACTCCAAGCCGCCCGCGGCACGTTCGCCGAGCTGACCGACCTGACCACCGGCTCGGTCTGCACCCGCGAGTACGCACCGGTCACGGTGGTCGCCCAGGGCGTGTGGGAGGGCCGGAACGTCTCCTATTCGCACACCTTCGCCAACTCCTGCCTCCAGCAGTCGGCGCGGGGCACGCTCTTCCACTTCTGATCCACCGCTGATCCGCTGCCGGCCGGCAGCCCCGGCCAACCCGGCCGCCCCGGCGGACCGGCAGACGAATGGCTCCCGGACGCGGTGGGTGTCCGGGAGCCATTCGGTCTGCGGGGCACCGACCGGGCGGCCCCGGTGGGGCGGGGCCGCGTACCACCTGCTGCTTGCCGCTTGCTGCCGGCGGCAGGTGGTCAGGTCGGTGCGGGTGTGTCGGAGGTCAGCCGATCTCCGTGTCGGCCGGACGTCAGCCGACCTCCGTACTGACTGGCGGTCAGCCGATCTCGGTGCCGGTGGCCTGGAGCGCCTCGGTCACCGGCTGGAAGAAGGTCTCCCCGCCGGAGCTGCAATTGCCGCTGCCGCCCGAGGTCAGGCCCAGTGCGGTGGAGCCGTCGAAGAGCGAACCGCCGCTGTCGCCCGGCTCGGCGCAGACGGTGGTCTGGATCAGGCCCTCGACGGTGCCCTCCTGGTAGTTGACGGTGGCGTTGACCGCGGTCACCGAACCGTCGTGCACCTGGGTGGTGCTGCCGCTGCGCGTGACCTGCTGGCCGACGGTGGCGTCACCCGCCTGCGAGATCGACTGCGTACCGCCGTACAGGTTGACCTCACTCGGGTGCGGCACGTCCGCCGTGTACTTGGCGATGCCGTAGTCGTCACCCGGGAAGCTGCCGCCCTGGGTCGCGGCGACCTGCTGCCCGCCCTGCCGGTCCGACCAACTGGAGACGGCGTTGGTGCAGTGACCCGCAGTCAGGAAGTACGGCTCACCGCCCTTGGTGACGTTGAAGCCCAGGGAGCAGCGGGAGCCGCTGCCCCAGATCGCGTCGCCGCCCGCGAGCAGCGGCTTGAGCTCACCGGTGGTGCGCTTGACGGCGACCCGGTCGCCGAGCGACTTGGTGACCTTGCCCAGCCGGGCCAGCTTGTCGCCGCGCACCGTGCGGTCGGCGGTGACGACGACCTTGTTGGTCCTCGGGTTGATCGCCCAGGATGTGCCGGGGATGGTGGCCTCGGCCTTGAGGGTGGCCCGCGCCTCGTTCAGCGCGGCCAGCGAGTGCTCGACGAGCCTGGGCTCGGCGCCCGCCGCCCGGACGCGCTCCGCGGCGGTGGCGTCCACGACGTTCACGACCAGCTTGCGGTCGTCGGCGTCGTAGTACGAACCGGCCGCGTCGGCCCCGAGGTCAGCGGTGATGTCGGTGGCCAGGGCGCCGGCGGCGGTGGCCGTCAGGGGGTCCGGGGCAGTGGGCGCCGCCTGGGCGCTCTGTAGGGTAAAGGTGCTGATCAGGGCCGCCACGCCGGCACCGGCGACGACCGTACGGCGTACGCTTGCGCGCTTCAACTCAAAACCTCCAGTGGGGGGATGGGCCCGGTGTTGTGGGGGTTCGGGCCCGGAGGAGGCACGCCCGCGCTCCCCGTGGGGGCGCGTCCATGCCAAGTTGCTTCGCTGAGTATTCCCAGGCGCTCGCGCGGCACACAAGGTCGCGTTCAAGTCGCCACCATCGTGCGCCCCGCGCGCGGTCCCGGTCACAGACCACACCTACCCCGAGCACGTCACGGGCGCACCCGGACACCCCCGGTGTGGGGCCGTACACCTGCGGTGATGAAGGTGACTGGCCGGTATTGCCGGGCATCGAAACGGCGAACGCGGGTACGCCGCGCCCGCGCGCCAGAGCGTCAGTCAGGTGAACCGGAGGGTGGGCCCGGCGGGCGGCCCGTCGGGGTTCGGGGAACGCCGGTCGAGATCCGGGAGGCGCCCGTCGGGGTTCAGGGAGCGGTCGGGGTTCGGGGAGCGCCGGTCGGCTCCGGCTCGTCCGCCGCCGGGGTGTCCTGGGCCGGCTGTTGGGCCCGCTCCAGGAAGCGCAGCAGCTCCACCGGGAACGGCAGCACCAGGGTGGAGTTCTTCTCCGCGGCCACCGCCACCACCGTCTGCAACAGCCGCAACTGGAGTGCGGCCGGCTGCTGGGACATCTGCCCGGCCGCCTCGGCGAGCTTCTTGGACGCCTGGAGCTCGGCGTCCGCGTTGATCACGCGCGCCCGCCGCTCCCGGTCGGCCTCGGCCTGGCGGGCCATCGAGCGCTTCATCGTCTCCGGCAGCGACACGTCCTTGATCTCCACCCGGTCGATGTGGACACCCCATCCCACGGCCGGGCTGTCGATCATCAGCTCAAGGCCCTGGTTGAGTTTCTCCCGGTTGGAGAGCAGGTCGTCGAGGTCGCTCTTGCCGATGATCGAGCGCAGTGAGGTCTGCGCCATCTGGGAGACCGCGAACCGGTAGTCCTCCACCGCGACCACCGCCTCCGGGGCCGCCACCACCTTGAAGTAGACGACCGCGTCCACCCGTACCGTCACGTTGTCCCGTGTGATGCCCTCCTGGGCCGGCACGGGCAGGGTGACGATCTGCATGTTCACCTTGCGCAGCCGGTCGACCAGCGGCACCACCAGGGTCAGCCCGGGGGGTCGCACCCCCGGCTGGAGCCGGCCGAGCCGGAAGACCACGCCCCGCTCGTACTGCTTGATCACCCGGGCCGCCAGCGCGGCGTACCCGACGGCGCAGCAGAGCAGCACCACACCCACCGTCAGCAAGGTCTCGATCATCACGGCCACCTGCCGTCTCCACACAGGGCACTGCCCCATTAGGGGGCTTATGTCCACGATAATCCGGCTACGGGCCGGGGCGGAGGCCGGTCGATGGTGGCCGGGGCAGCGGGAGCGGCCGGGGTGATGGCGGGAGCAACCAGGGCCGGGTGGGTGGGAGCAACTGAGACCGGGTGGGTGGGAGCAATCGAGACCGGGCGGGCGGGAGCGGCCGAGACCGGGCCCGCGGGAGGCGCCGAGACCGGGCCGGCGGGAGCCGTCGGGGCCCGCGGGAGCGGTCGAGGTGGGCAGCCAACCCGAGCAGGACGGGCGGCTGCCAGCAGGGACACGACTACCGTGCGGGGAGTCGGCACGTCGCAGCCCCGCGCGGCGCTCCTACGCTCAGTACACGTTGACCCGGTAGTGGCTCAGCGCTTCCTTGACGGGCTGGAAGAACGTCGTTCCGCCGTCCGAGCAGTCGCCGTTGCCGCCCGAGGTGAGGCCGAGCGCGGTGTTGCCGGCGAACAGCGGGCCGCCGCTGTCGCCCGGCTCGGCGCAGACGTTGGTCTTGATGAGGCCGGAGACCACCTCACCGCCGCCGTAGTTGACGGAGACGTTCAGGGCGGTGACCTTGCCGCTGTGCAACCCGGTGGTGACGCCGGTGCGCTGCACCTTCTGCCCGACGGTGGGGTTGGCCGCCTTCTTGATGTCGCGCGTCGCGCCCTTGCCGTAGCTGACCACCCCGGTGTGCTTCAGGCTCCGGTTGTCGTAGTTGATCAGCCCGAAGTCATTGCCGGGGAAGCTGGAGCCCGAGGTCTTGCCGATCTTGGTGCGGCCGTTGCTGCTGGTGTACCAGGTCGGCTTGCCGTCGGTGCAGTGCCCTGCGGTGAGGATGAAGTACTGGTTCTTGGAGTTGCGCACGTTGAACCCGGCGGAGCAGCGCCAGTCGCGCGTGTAGATGCCGTCGCCGCCTATGGCGAGCTTGTGGAAGGCGCCGGGCGCGCGGTCGATGCGCAGGGCCGCCGCGTGGGTCCCCGCCGCTCGCTTGACGCGGGCCAGCTCGGCCGCGCTGACGGTGCGGTCGGCGGTCACCACGAGGGTGTGGGTGTCCTGGTCGACGTACCAGGCGGTACCGGCGACGTCGGCCGCGCGCACCGCGTCGCCCGCGGCGACGGCCCGCTCGGTGGCCAGGGCTGCGGCCCGGGCGGTGGTCTGCCCGGCGGGCGCCTGGTCTGCCGCGTCGGCGGCCGGCACGGCCAGCACCGACACGGCGGTCAGGGCACCGGCCACGCCGACGAGCCTGCTCCGGCTACGGCGACGGGTGCGGGGCAGGAGTGTGGTGCGAGGGTTTCTCAACTCTTCCTCCGTGGAGATCGTGGGCCCGCCGTCCGGCCGGGCCCCGGTGGCACAGCCACGGGGGCACAGGCGCGCGTGATCGCCACGATGTCCCCCCTGACACGTGTAGTCAGGAGTATTCGTGGTGGAGTCAACTGAGCACAAGGGGCTATCAGTTGGCCAACCCACCGGCAGCGGGTGGCCACCCCACCGACATCCGCCATCCGGGTCGCCACCCGCTCGCCACCCAGCGACACCCACCCACACCCGCCGCACCCCACCGGCCAGGGGCAACACCCATCGGCCGCAGGCCCACCCCGTCGGCCCGGGTGAACACCCACCGACACCCACTCGACCCGCGCCCCCACCCACCCACACCCATGGGCCATCCAACCCACACACACCCACACAACGGCACACACCCACTCCGCAACACACCCGCGGGGCCCCCCCCCCCCCCCCCCGGGGGGGGGGGGGGGGGGGGGGGGGGCGCAGGGTGGGACGGCGGGCGTCCGGTTCGTCAGCCCGTGGTGAGCGTGGTGCGCTCACCGGCCGTGAGGGCGAACGGCAGGGTGTTGCCCGGCGGCGGGAAGGGGCACAGGGAGTGGTCGGTGAAGGCGCACGGCGGCAGCAGGGTGCGGTTGAAGTCCAAGGTCAGCGAGGTGTCGGCGGCCGGCGCCCCGGGCCGCAGGAAGCGGAACGGGTAGCTGCCGCCCGCCTCCACCGGCCGGGTGCTGGTGGCGTCGGCCAGCACGATCCACAGCGCGCCGTCACCCTCGTCGCCGGCCGCGAGCGCGTACTCGACGCCGTCGACCGTGAACACCACCTCACCGGTGAGGCCGAGGCCCCGGGTCACCCCGTCGGCGTTGGCCACCTGCACGGTGCGGTCCGCCGGGTAGGCGCGGAAGGTGGCGGGCACGGCCCAGCGCTCGGCGTGCTCGTACACGTCGATGCCGGCGAACGTGCGCCGCGCCGCCGCGTCCGGGTCGAAGACGCGCACCGCCCACAGGCCCTCCCGGCGCAGCACCACCAGGTGCCGGTCGCCGCTGGTGACCCGGGCGTCCAGCGGGCCGTGCTCCGGGCCGAGCCTGGCCTCGCCGTCCAGCGGCTGGCCGTCCACCGCGATCAGGTCCGCGGGTACGGCGCTGACCACCAGCTCCTCGCCGTCCTCGGTCCACCGCCCGGGCACCCCGGGCAGCCGCCCGTCGGGCGCATCCGCCAGCCAGTGGGTGCCGGTCACCGCCAGCGGCCCGTACGGTGCGGAGACCGCGTCGGTGCGCTCCCGCCGCCAGCTACGCCATCGGTGCAGTTCGTCGGATTCGCCCGGGGGTTGTGAGATGGCGGTGGCCCCGGCCGGCAGGGTCGCCGGCACGGCCTCCTCGATGATCGCCGGTATCTCGGGTTCGGTGTGGGGGGCGTGGTCGGCTCGGACGGCCGCGGTCCTGGGCGCGGCGCTCGGCCCGGCCGCCTTCCCCGGTCGGGTGGTCGCCGGACGGCGGGCCGAGCCGGCCGCCGCGTCGCGCTGTGCCGCTGTCTCCGTCATGCTGCTGTGTCCTTTCGCGTGGGCTGGGCGAGCCCGAGGTGCGTGCGCAGGGTGCTGCCGGTGTACCGGGTGCGGAACGAACCGCGCTCCTGGAGCAGCGGCACCACGCGCTCGACGAATTCGTCGAGCCCTCCCGGAGTCAGGTGCGGTACCAGGATGAAGCCGTCGGCGGCATCCGTCTGGACGAAGGCGTCCATCTCGTCGGCGACCGCCGCCGGCGTGCCGATGAAGGACTGCCGGCCGGTGGCCTCGATCACGGTCTGCCGGATGGACAGCCCCTTCTCCTCGGCCAGCGCCCGCCAGCGGGCCACCACCGCGCGCGGGTCTCCGTGCTGCACCCGCCCCTGGCTGAGCCCCGCGTCGTAATCGGGTTCGATGTCGGGCAATGGGCCATCCGGGTCATATCGCGATAGGTCGACACCCCAGATCTGTTCCAGGGTGAGCAGCGCGGTCTGCGGGGAGATCTGCTGGCGGCGGATCTCGGCCGCCCGCTCCTGGGCCTCGGCGGCGGTGTCCCCGAGGACGAAGGTGACGCCCGGCATGATCTTCAGGTCCTGCGGGCGCCGTCCGTACGCGGCCAGTCGGGCCTTGACGTCGGCGTAGAACGTCCGGCCGGCCTCCAGCGTGCCGTGCCGGGTGAAGATCACGTCGGCGCTTGAGGCAGCGAACTCGCGGCCCTCGCTGGAGTCGCCGGCCTGGATGACGACCGGGTGGCCCTGCGGCGGGCGGGGCACGCTGAAGTGGCCGGCGACGTCGAAGTGCTGGCCGCGGTGGGCGAAGCCGCCGGCTGGCGCCGCGCCCCGGCCGCGGCCGGCCCCGGCCGGCCAGGAGTCCCACAGCTCGCGCGCGGTGGCGACGAACTCGGCCGCCCTGGTGTACCGGTCGGCCCGGTCGAGGAAGCCGCCGCGGCGGAAGTTCTCGCCGGTGAACGCGTCGGAGGAGGTGACCACGTTCCAGGCGGCGCGTCCGCCGCTGAGGTGGTCCAGGGTGGCCAGCCGGCGGGCCAGCTCGTACGGCTCGTTGAAGGTGGCGTTGACGGTGGCGGCGAGCCCGAGGTGTTCGGTCACCGCGGCCAGCGCGCTGAGCACGGTGATCGCCTCGGGCCTGCCGACGACGTCCAGGTCGTGGATGCGGCCCTTGTGCTCGCGCAGCCGCAGCCCCTCGGCGAGGAAGAAGAAGTCGAAGAGGCCGCGCTCGGCGGTGCGCGCCAGGTGTTCGAAGGAGGCGAAGTCGATCTGGCTGCCGAGCGGCAGCCGCTGGGCGGCCTCCCGCCCGCCCGACTGGCCGGTGCCGGGGGCCGGCTCCGGTTCGCCCCACACGGTGGTGTTGTTGACGCCCGGGAAGTGGGCGGCGAGGTGGATGGTCTTGCGGGGAGCACCTGAGGTGCCCGGGCTTGCGGTCATCGTGCGGTTGCCTCCCTGGCGAGGGCGTAACGGTTGGCCGGGCGCGGCAGGCCCAGGTGTTCGCGGAGCGTGGCGCCCGGATAGAAGTGCCGCACCAGGCCCCGGTGTTGGAGTACGGGCACGGTGCCGTCCACGAGCAGGCGCAGATCGCGGTCGGGGTCCGTGAGCCGGAAGTGGAAGCCGTCGGCGGCTCCGTCGGTGTGCCAGCCGGCGGCGAGTTCGGCCAGCGCGACCGCGTCGGCCGATGCGTCCAGGTCCACCGTGAGCGAGGCCAGCACGATCAGCCGGTCGGGTTCCCGGCCGTGGGCGCGGGCGCGTTCCCGCAGTTCGGCACGGACGGTACGGGCCGTGTCGGGGTCGTCGGTACGTACCAGGGCGACGTCGGCCGAGCGGGCCGCGGCCTCCCGGGCGGCCGGCGCGGTGGCGTCGACGGCGGTGGCCGGATGGCCCTGCGGGGGCCGCGGCACGATGGAGGGGCCGCGCACCGAGAAGGCGGCGCCCTCGAAGTCGACGTAGTGCAGCTTGTCCCGGTCGACGAAGCGGCCCGTGGCCACGTCGCGGATCTCCGCGTCGTCCTCCCAACTGTCGAAGAGCCGGGTGACGACGTCCACCACCTCGCCCGCCTCGCGCCACAGCTCCGCCAGCGGGGCCGCGGGGGGGCGGCCGATGAGTCGGGCGTCGGCCTCGGTGGTGGAGACGTCCGCGATCCAGCCGGCCCGTCCGCGGCTGACCCAGTCCAGGGTGGCGATGGCGGTGGAGAGGTGGAACGGCTCGGTGTGGGTGGTGGTCACCGTCGGCAGTAAGCCGATGCGGTCGGTGGCCGGCGCGACCCTGGCCAGCACGGCGAGGGCGTCGAGCCGGCCGACGCCGGGCGCCGGCTGACCCAGCGAGTCGTCCAGGGTGACGAAGTCGAAGGCACCGCGTTCGGCGAGCCTGGCCCGGTCGACGAAGGTGGCCGCCAAGTAGAGCGCGGTGCCGCCGAGGTCGACGGCGAAGCGGAGTGGACGGGTCAAGGGGGGCATGGGGTTCCTCGGGTTCGTGGGGTCCTCGGCCGGGTGGCCCGGGGCGGGGCGGGCGGTGTGGTGACGCGGCGGGCGGGGCAGAGTGCGGCGGGCGGGTGCGGCGCCGCGGCGCTGAGGGGGCGGCGCCGCCGCGGGTCAGGCGCTCAGCCGCACCACGGGAGCGGCCTCGGCCAGCAGGGCGAGCAGGGCGCGGGCGACCACGTCGTTCTGCCGTACGGCCGGGGCGCCGGTGCCGGGCCGGGCGAAGGCGCCCACCACCCGGGCGTCGGTCGGCGCCCCGATCGCGAACCGGCGCGGGTAGGGCCGGCCGGCCCCGTCCAGCACCCGGCCGTCGTCCGGGCGCACGGCGAGCAGCCCGCCCGGGGTCTCCCGCACCCCGTCCGGATCGTGGTCGTACAGGGCGCGCAGCAGCGGGTCGCGGGAGCGGGCCACCGACGGGTCCGGCAGCCTGGCCTCGACCAGCGCGCCGGTGGCGACGACGGCCCCCGGCGCGGACGCGCTGGAGGCGACGAAGGCGCCGCGGTCGGCGTCCGCCGTGACGGTCATGTCGGCCCCGACGAAGCGCACGATGCCGGCCCTGGAGAGCGCGAGAAGTTGCCGCAGCCGCGGTCCGGGCGGGCCCGACGCCAGGTAGCTGAAGAAGCCGTGCCAGTTCGGGCCGGTGTCGCCGAGCGCGGCCACCTGCCCGTACAGCGCCAGAAGTCCGAGGAAGACGGCCAGGTCAGCGCTGTGTGCGGGGTCGTGGCGGCGTATCAGATCGGCGGTGATGTAGTCCCGCAGGCCCTCTTGGAGGTCGGCGTCCGATGCGAAGGTCACGCCGGTCAGCGGCCGGTCGATCCGGGCCAGGTCGAGCCGGTCGGCGGGGTCCGGCACGGCGGCGGCGACCAGCGCCGCGAGCCGGTCGCTGCCCGGTTCGTGGGCGGCGTAGCCCGCATCGAAGTCGTCCCAGCTCCCGACCGTGCGCTCCGGATGCGCGGTGAACAGCCGGTGGTAGTGCACGTAGCCGAGTTCCCTGCACACCAGCGGCCACACGTCGCGCGCGTAGTCCGCCGGCCGCTGCCGGTCGAGCACCTCGGCCACCTGCGCCGGCCCGAAGAAGCGGGGCAGCGGCGGCAGTTCGCCGTGCCAGTCGTAGCCGAGCTTGGCGTGGTACGGGACGCCGCGCCGCGAGCCGACGTACAGTACGGGCTCCCGCCCCGACGGCCGGTAGACCAGCTCGGGCCCGTCCCCGACCGGCTCCCCCGCCTCGGCACCCGGCGCCGGTGCGTAGCTGCCGCCGCGCCCCTCGGTGAGCAGCACCATCAGGTCGATGAAGGCCAGCCCGAAGCCGCGGACCAGCACCGGCTCCCCGGGCCGCAGCGCCGCCAGATCGCTGTCGGCGGTGTACTCGGGCGGCAGGTAGGTCAGTCGGTGCTCGGCCGCGAAGGTCTCCCACTCGCTTTCCTGTCGGCCTGGTTCGGCATCGAGGTGGCCCAGCGCGAGCACCACGGCGTCGGCGACCAGGGGCAGCTCCTGCCCTTCGAGCCACACCCGCTGCGCGCCCTCGCGGGGGCCGCCGAGCCGCACCGCGCGCCGGCGGTGCACCCGCAGCTCGACGCCGGCCGGCAGCGCGGCCACCACCCGCTCGTACACCCAGTTCAGATACGCGCTCTGAAGCCGTCGGGTGGCGAAGGTACGACCGGTCAACGCGGCTACTTCCGCGGCGAGTTCGGGGGCGAGCGGCACCGTGAGGTCGCCGTCGCGGATGGCCTGTGCCCACTCCGCGAGCGAGGGCCCCGCGTACGGCGGCCCGCCTTCGGCCGCGTCCCAGCCGCGGCTGCCGTCGTCGAAGACGGACACGTCGGCGGCCATGGAGTTCATCCAGAGCAGCGGCGACTGCTGCGGTCGCCAGACCCGACCGCCGCCCGGCGGGTGCGGGTCGATGAGGTGGATGACGAGACGGCCACCGGCCGGCACCGGGCCGGTGGCTCTCGACGGCGTGCCGAAGGGCCGCCCGCCGGCCGCCGGGACGAACCGGCCGCCGGACGCGGACCCGACACGGTGCGGGAGCGGCCCACCGGGCGACGGTACGGACGACCCAGGCGGCGCAGGCGGTACGGACGGGGCGGCGGGAACGTCGGCATCACCGGGGGCAGCGGCGGAGGCGCCGGGAACGTCAGGAGCGGCGGAAGCAGCGGGAGCGTCGGCAGCCGGCGCGGTGGCGCGGGCGGCGATCCGGGCGATCAGGCCGATGCCGCGCGGACCTGCGCCGACGATCGCGATGGCCGGTGGACGGGGGCGGCGGGGAAGCGAGGAGCTAGCCGGTGACACGGACATGCGAAGACTCCGTGGGTGCTCGGTTCGAGCACGCGTCCCTGCCGCACACCGGCTGCGCCCCTCAGCACAGCCGGAGTTCGAGGCTATGCGGTGGCCACGGCCTGCTGTCAAGGCTGTCCATGCGGCTGTCCATACTGTGAACAGCGCATCTCATCTCAGTTGACGCGCAAACGGAAGACTGCTCCACTTGGCCCATGCATTCAGGGCAGCGTCTGGTCACCCGCGGCCACATCGACTTCGGTCGGGTGTGGTCGTGTTCCTGTTCGGGCTGACCGCTGCCCCATCGCGCTGAGCGCCCGCCCCATCCGGGCCGGCCGCGCTCGCGCCCCCGTGAACTCCACCGTCACGGCCCCCACCACCTGCGGGTATCACCTCTCGCATCCGCGTTTCAGCACGCGTCCGCACACCGTTAGCGCTCGGCCTCCCCTCGCCTCGCTGTCGTTCCAGCTCCGTCCGGAGAAACCTTCCACCCCCCCCGCCGCCACCCTTCCCACCCGCCACACCACCTCCACCGCCCCGCCACCCCAACCGTTTCGACCCGGCTCAAGTCATCCCAACCCGTCTCAACCCGTCTCAGCCACCGGACACCCGATCGGCCGCGCTCCCACCCACGCCACCCAACCCGCGCCACCCACCTCTCACCTCATCCACCTACCGCATCCGCCCCACTCGTTGCCACCACCACCGCTTCACTCACGTCAACCACTTCACCCTGCCCATCACACCCACCCATACCACCCGAAGCACACCCACCACGGCTCGACCCACCACCCGCCGAACACCCAACTACCGCCCACCACAGCCTGGTTCAGCACACCCCGGGACCACCGAAGGGGACGCCCCACCACGCCCTCAACCGCCCCACGGGGTCACCCTCCAGCCCCACCCGCACACCCCAACACCCGGGGCTTCCACCACCCAGCCCCACCAATCGCGCCACCACCCACCCAAACGCACCCCACCGCCACGCCACACCCCCGACTCCCCGCCCCAAGGCCGCAGTTGGGGCACCACAAAAAACTGCCGCGAGCGGGACGCCCTACTCCCCCGCACGCGGCAGCCCTTCCGTACGCAGCAGCCCCTTCCCACCCGGGGCGCCCGGACGCCCCGGCAACGCACAGCACCCACCCACACCCACCGCGCCCACAGCCTCACCCCACCGGGGGCAACCCCACCGGGGGCACCCACCGATATCGGCCCAGCTCAGCTCACCTCAGCAACTACAGTCGCAGCCGCAACCATCGCAGCAATCACAACAGTCACAGCAATCGCTACAGTCGCCGCAGTCGCACTTGTGGCACCAGCCGCCGCGCTGCTCGCCGGACCACGGGTCGTGGTACTCCTCGCGGCAGCAGATCTGGCAGGTGCAGCACAGGCCGAGCCAGACCGCACAGCCGGGCACCAGCCCGCGCCGACGCCGCGGGCGCCCCGGCGAACCGTGTCCGTCGCCGCCGTCCCCGCCACCGCCGAACCAGTCCCCGCCCGAGCCGCCGTGCCCGGGCCCGGGTCCCGGATGCAGGGGCTGCGGCGCACCGCCAGCCCCGTGCGGCGTGTTCAGTTGGCCGTTGCCGTACGGGCCGAACCCACCGTCAGCCGTCGGCGCGCCACCGTAGTGCGGCGCCGCCGGATCGCCGTACGGGGACTGCCCGGGCGGCGGCCCGAACGCGCCGGTCGGCCGCCCCGCCGGGTGCGCGCAGCGGGGGCCGAACGCCCGGTCCACGGCGTACCCCAACTCGTGCACGAGGAGTACGTGGGCGAGCTTGCCGTCGGTGAACTCCGCGTCCCGCAGCGCCAGCCGTACGCCGTGCACCGCGTCGTCGCACAGCCGCCGGGCCTCGGTGAGCGTGGCACCGGTGGCCAGCAGCGGGTTCCAGGCGCCGGCCCGCGCGTCCTCGTCCAGGTCCTCGACCGCGTCCAGCAGGTGCGCGAGGCGGCCGAAGAGCCGTCCGGCCTCCGCCAGCGGCGCCCGGTTCTGCGGCCGGCCTGCCAACACCGCGGTGTGCGCGAAGGCCGCGGCGGTCGCGGTCTCGGTCGGCTCGGTGATGGTCAACAGCGGGGTGCCGCGTCCGGCCAGCGCCTCGATGCCCGACTGCCGGTCCACCGCGTCCACCAGGACTGCCGTGTCGAACCCCAGGTGGGAGCCGGTACGCGCACCGGCCAGGCCCCAACGGGAGGCCACCTTGCGGGCGGCAGCGGCCACCGGGCGGCGGGCCAGCGCGCCATCGCCGTCCGCGATGTGGTCCCTGACCTTGGCCGAGGCGAGCACGAGCGAGACGGCGGCGGCCAGCTTGGCGCCCTCGCCGCGGGCCACGGGCGCGGTGCGCATGCCGCGCAGCGGGCAGGGCCCGGCGGTGCGGCGCCCGGCGGCCCGGTGCTCGACCGGCGACTGGGCCTCCACCAGGACCGAGATGATCAGCCCGTCATAGTTGGTCGCTATTCGGGCAAACTGCCCGTGGTCGGCACGCAATGCGAGGCACAACCCACACAGATGGGCCATCCAGTCCGTCCGCAGACGATCCGACAAGCGGTGCCGACATGGTCGGACAATCCCAAACAAAGCTTCCCCGTTCCCCCATACGCCGCGTGGCGTCACTCATTTAGCCGGCGAGTCTTACTACCATGCCGTCAGGCCCCTTGCGGGGGAGGAACTCTGGTTTCTGGGCACGCGTTGTGCACCAGTACCGTCACGAATCCCCTGTGCGGCGGCAATCCGCTTGGCACATCATCTACATCATGGCCGACCATAGAGGAGCGGACAGTACCCACCGCGTGTGAGAGGAGGCGTCCATGGGATCGGTGCGCAAGGCGAGTGCTTGGCTTGGCCTCGTCGACGACAGCGATGATGAGCGCTACTACGACGATGACTACTCCGAGGGACCCGAGCCCGGCGACGCCTGGGTGACCGACCCGCGGGTGCGGGTCCCCGACCAGGCCGCCCAGGACCAGGGATCACGCATTGCGACGGTCTCCCCCGACGGGTTCCGTGACGCACGCGCGATCGGCGAACTGTTCCGTGAGGGCATCCCGGTGATCGTGAACCTCACCGCGATGGAGTCGTCCGACGCCAAGCGCGTGGTCGACTTCGCAGCCGGGCTCACCTTCGGCCTCCGCGGCTCCATCGAGCGGGTCGCCACCCGGGTGTTCCTGCTCACACCGCCCGATTACCAGATCGTGAGCGGCGAGGCCCGCAGACGCCACACCGGCTTCTTCAACCAGAGCTGACCTCGGCGGGGGGGGGGGGGCCCCCCCCCCCCCCCCCGCGGGGCCCCCCCCCCCCCCCCCCCCCCCCCCCCCCCCCCCCCCCCCCCCCCCCCCCCCCCCCCCCCCCCCCCCCCCC
>NZ_JBEHZD010000570.1:0-4701 GCF_040240285.1 Streptomyces sp. HSW2009
GGCCCGCAGCGCGGTGCCCGAGCTCCAGTTCCTCGCGGAGTACTACCGGTGAGCGCGGCCCGCACCCGCCCGGCCGCACCTCACCGTTCCTGGAGCCAGGCGGTGGCTTGGAAGGGGAGGGCCACGAAGAGGGTGCCGCCCAGGAGGTTGCCGAGGGTGGTGACGCACAGGTTGGTCAGGAGGCCGTGGCTGCCCAGGCCCCAGTCGATGGTGGCCGTGGGGGCGGAGGAGTGGAAGAGGGGCAGGAGGAGGGGCAGGCCGAGGAAACCGACGTTGGCGATGACGTGCTGGGTGCCGCCGATGACGAACGCGAAGGGGCCGTAGAAGGCGAAGGCCATCCGCGCGCCTTCGGTCCGTACCTTGAAGTACAGGCACATCGAGGTCTGGAGGAACCAGGTGCACAGGACCGCAAGGAGCAGCGCGGTCCAGAAGGGTTGGTCGGCCTTGGCGGCGCCGAGGGTGGCGGCGCGTTCGGCGAGCGCGCCGAGGTAGGGGCCGCCGGCCGCGGCGCAGACCAGGATGAAGACGAACGCGCCGACCGTGTTGCCGACCAGGCCGATGGCGAGTAGGCGCAGGTAGTGGGGGATGGTCAGGCGCCGTTGGAAGACGGCCAGCGCCCCGGCGGCCATGTCGGCGGTACTCAGCGACATCCCGGACATCAGGATGAGGACGAAGGACATCCCGAAGGCAAGGCCCATCAGCAGGCTGGCGATGCCCGGGGTGGCGACGCCGGTGCTGACGATGAGGGAGAGCAGGACGCCGAAACCGACCATCGCACCGGCGACCAGGGAGCGTACGAGCAGCGCATAGGGGTGTGCGGCCTTCTCGATCGCCACGTCGGCGATGCGGCGGACCGTGGCGCCGACGCTCAGGGGTTCGATGGGGCCGTCGACCGGCGGTCGGGTGGGTGTGGGTTGCGGTTCTGGCGGCGCGGCGAGGGCCGCCGGGGACGGGGCGGTGGGGGACACGGGGGTGGGCCTTTCGGGGGGAGGGGTTTGGGGCCGGGCCGGGCTGCGGCGCCGGTGGGCGACCTTGGGCGTCAGCCCGTACGCGTGACTCGGTGCGTGAGCCCGTACGCGGTGACCCGGTGCGTGGGCTGTGACAGGAGCTCGGGTCTTCAGGCGTGGGTGGCGAGTTCCCAGCGCAGTTGGGCCTCCGACGGCGACTGGAGGGGGATGAACGCGGCCTCCCGGTAGCGGCGGTTGGCCGGGGTGCTGCCGGCGTATCCCTTGCCGCCCGCTGTTCTGATCTCCAGCGCGGTGGCGGCCGTGGCCAGTTCCGCCGCGGCCAACCGCAGCGAGAGCAGGTCTTTCTTGCCCGGTGCGCTGTGCCCGCCGACCGTTGTGGCGAGCTCCGTCAGGGTGGCTTCGGCCCGCGCTAGGTCTGCTGCGGCCCGGTCGGCTTCGGTGGCGAACACCGCGTTGACCCCGGCGAGTTGGGCCCTGGCCTGGTCGATGCCGGTCCGTGCGAGTCCCAGGCACATGGCCGTCTGGAGCAGCAGGAAAGTGGGGCGGACCGCGGCGAGGAAGCTCTCGAAGTCGTGGCTGAGCACCTGGTCGCGGGGGACGCGGGCCCCGTGGAAGCGCAGGGAGGAGGAGGCCGTGCTGCCCATGGCCAGGAGGTCGAAGTGCTCACCCACCTGCACCCCTGGCGTGCTCAGGGGCAGGGCGACGATCAGCCGCTCACCCGCCTCGGTACGGGCCGCAGTCACCAGCGTCGCGTCGGGGTGGAGGTTGCTGGCCCACCGCAGCGGGCCGGACAGTTCGTACCCGCCGTCGACCGGTGCCGCGGTCACCTCGATGGTTCCGCAGCCGGCGAGGTCCTTGAACGCGGGGGCCATGCCGGTGACCCCGAGGACGGTGCCGGTCAGCAGCGGTTCCACCGCGGTGGTGGCGAAGGGTGTGTCGGCGGTCAGCAGGTACTCCACGACCATCCGGTGGGCCCACACCGAGAACGCCGTGCTCATGCAGACCTCGGCGATCTCCCGGACGACCTCGGCCATCTCGGGCAGGCGCCCGTCCGCGTTGCCCGGCGCGCCGAGGGCGAGGTGCCCGGCGGCACCCAGGTCCTCGAAGCTGCGCCGGGAGGAGGCGTCCCCGTGGTCCAGCGCTCCGGCGTGCGCCCGCAGGTCGGTGAGGAGTTCGGCATCGAGGAGTCGAGGGGTGGGTGAGGTGGTCAGGGTCATGTCGGCGCTCCCGTACGGCGCGGTCGTGGGTGGGACGGCGCGGGTTGCTGCTGGTGCCCGGGGTGGGGGTGGCCCTCAGAGTGAGGCTGGCTTGTCGGGCGGGGCCGGCCCTCCAGGTGGGGCCGGCTTGTCGGCACCCTGGTGAGCGGGGCGCGCGTCGTGGGGTGTGTCGGGTACGCCCCGCTGACAGTGGACGGCTTGCCGCGCATCACTCGACCACCAGGGTGGATTCGACGGCCGCCGGCCGGCGGAAGGTGTTGACCACCGGGGACCACGCGATGGCGTTGTCGTGGATCTCTTGCAGCGTGGTCACATCGACGTCGCCGGCGAGCGTCACCTTGCAGCGGACGTCGGTGAAGCCGAGGACCTTGCCCTCGGGGATGTCACCCACCCCCCACACGGCCGAGATGTCGATGTCGCCTTCCATCTCGACCTCGATCTTCGTCAGGGTGACGCCCCGGTGGGTCGCGTTGGCGAGCATGCCCACCGAGATGCAGGAGCCCAGGGCCGCCAGCGCGGTCTCCGACGGGTTCGGCGCGGCGTCGTCACCCAACAGCGCGGGCGGCTCCCCGACCAGCAGCGGAGCGAGGTCACGTACGTAGGTCACATTGCGGAATCCGGACTCGCAGACGGTCTTGGCCCGGACCACCTTCTTGCCCGTGCTGGGGTCGGCCTTCGCGTTGCACGAGAGCTTGTCGAGCCCTTCGGCGTCGATTACCAGGGCGTTGTTGATCGTGGTCATGATGGGCTTCCTTCACGTGGAGAAGTGGGCAGTACGGCCTGGCTCGGCCGCTGCTGATGGGTTGCTGGTGGGAAGGTCCCGCCGAAGCGGCCCGGGGGCGCGCTGTCGTACGGGAACGGTCGTGGGCCCTTGCCGGTGCCCTTCGGGCGGCGGACCAACCCACCGAACGCGTCACACGGGGAACCGTGTTGCGTGATCGATGGGTGTCTCACGATGTGAAACGAGGCAGTGAAGTTAAGTGCCTGCCTGTGCATCGAGGACGGTGCGAGTGGCGCGGTGAGCGGTCGAGCAGGGGTCGCCGCAGTGCGCTGCGTTGAGCATCAACGCAGCGAAAGTTCAGCGACAGACGGCGCTTGCGACGCGGCGCAGATCAAGGTAGCGCCGCTGGACCAAGAGGAAGACTCGCACAGTTCGGAACTGTAACGGATAGACCGGTCGGTCTGCCAGAGGGGGGCGTTATACTCCTCGTCATGTCCATCATGCGAGACAGGCCGGTCCCCGCCGAGCGGCTGCTCGATGCGGCGTCGTCCCTCTTCGCCCGCGAGGGCATCCGCGCGGTCGGAATCGAGCGAATCCTCGCGGAAGCCGACGTGGCCAGGGCGAGCCTGTATCAGCACTACGGTTCCAAGGACGCGCTGATCGTCGCCTACCTCCAACGGCAGGACGAGCTGGATCGTGTGGGGTACGAGCGGGCCGCGAAAGCCCTCACCGACTCCCGCGAGGACCTCCGCGCCCGCGTCCTCCTGGTCTTCGACCTCGCCGCGAAGGGCGCAAGGCGGCGACGCTTCCGAGGCTGTCTCTACCTCAACGCCGCGACCGAATTCCCGCACGCCTCGCACCCGGTCAACGCGGCCGTGCGCGACCATCGGTGCCGGATTGAATCCCTGTGGACCGATGCCCTCGCCGGACTGGGCCTGGCCGAGCCTGAGTCCACCGTGGCGCAGCTCAGTCTCCTCTACGACGGTGGCCTCGCCGGCTCCAAGGTCAGCAAGTCCACCGCACCGATCCTGCTGGCCAGGGAGATGGCAGCCGGGCTGCTGCCGGACGGGTAGCGGTGAGGGTGTGGCGCGGGTGTCCGTGCGGGGGAGGGGGTGGCCAGGTTTGCTGCGGTGGGTGGGTTAATCGGTTGGTGTGCGGTGGCTGGTTGGCTCGGGTGGGTGGGCTGCCGGGCCCGGTTCGACGAGCGGTGGGTTGGTCCTAGGGTTGGACGAGCCGCGTCAGTTGGCGGGCGTAGGCCCGTGCGCGGGGGACGCGCTGTTGGGCGAGGTGGTCGGCCAGCCGTTCCCGGGACTCCTTGGCCAGCAGGTACCAGAGCGCGTTGCCCGCGATTGCCGAGTGCGCGTATCCCATGACCTCTGCGGTGTCGTCGGGGTCAGCGGGGTCGGGTTCCTTGCCGGGTGGATACTCCTGGACGTCCTCTTCGCGGTCATCCAGCGCGGCCTTGCGGTCCAAGAACGCGGCGAAGCCCTGGTCATGCAGGATCTCGGCGACCTCGCTGACGCCGATCCCGCTCGACGTGAACTCCCCGGCCAGCCACTCGGTCACCACCGGTGATTCCGGCCGCGGGTCGAAGGTCACCCCGGCCCGCGCCTCCCAGCCTGCCTTGCAGGCCGCGTACGCGGGTGAGTCCAACAGGTCACGCAACATCATGCCCAGAACCTACCTCGGCGGGTGACAGGTGGGTTCTCCCCGGGGGGCCCCCCCCGGGGGGGGGGGGGGGGGGGGGGGGGGGGGGGGGGGGGGGGGGGGGGGGGGGGGGGGGGGGGGGGGGGGG
>NZ_JBEHZD010000571.1:0-4675 GCF_040240285.1 Streptomyces sp. HSW2009
CCCCCCCCCCGCCCCCCCACCCCAGCGACCCCCCCCGGGCCGCCCGGGGGGGGGGGGGGGGGGGGCCGGACCCCGGGGGGGGGCGCGGGGCGGGGGGGGGGGGGGCCCGGCCCGACCCGGTCGGGGGGGGGCCCGCGCCGCCCCCCGCCCCCCCGCGCCGCCGGGGCGGTGGCGGGAAGGGGCAGCGGGGTCCACTCCAGGGCGTACAGGTCGCGGGCACCGCGCCCGGTGGTGGAGCGCAGTTGGCCGACCTCCGCGCGGCGCAGCACCACGGTCTCGGCGTCGAGCACCGGCGCGCCCACGGCGTCCGCCACGGTCAGCCGCAGGGCCCGCTCCGTGGGCCCGCCGCCCGGGCGCCGGGTGAGCCGGACCCGGACCGTGCTGGCCCGGGCGGCCCACAGGGTGGCGCCGTTCCAGGTGAACGGCATCCACACGCGCCCGGTACCGGATGCGGTGTCCGCCTCGTCGAACAGCAGCGTCGGCTGCATCACGGCGTCGAGCAGCGCCGGGTGGATGCCGAACCCGTCCGGCTCACCGGCCGCCTCCGGCAACTCGACCTCGGCGAACAGGTCGTCGCCGCGCCGCCAGACGCTGCGCAGTCCCTGGAAGGCCGGCCCGTAGGCGTAGCCGGCCGCGGTGGCCCGCGGGTAGAAGTCAGCCAGGTCCACAGGGTCCGCGTGGGCCGGCGGCCAGGCGCCGGCAAGGCCCTCGCCCTGCGCGTCCGCCGGCACGGGCGGGGCGAGCACACCTTCCGCGTGGCACAGCCAGTCGGCGCCCTCCCCGTCGTCCGGGCGCGAGTAGATCCGTACCTCGCGCCGCCCGTCGGCGCCGGCCTCGCCCGCCACCACCTGTACCCGGGCGCCGCCGGTCGCCGGCAGCGTGAGCGGCACTTGGAGCGCCAGTTCGTCCAGGCCGCCGCTACCCACCTCGTCGGCGGCGCGCAGCGCCCACTCGACCAGGGCCACGCCGGGCACCAGAACGCTGTCGGCCACCACGTGTTCGGCAAGCCACGCCGAGGAGCGGGCGGACAGCCGGCCGGTCAGCAGGCAGGTGCTCGCGTCGGCGAGTTCGACGGCCGCGCCGAGCAGCGGGTGTCCGGCGGAGACGAGTCCGAGATCGGCCGGGTCGCCGCCGCGGGCGTGTTCCCCGCTGTGGCCGTCCAGCCAGAAGCGCTCACGTTGGAAGGCGTACGTGGGCAGGTCCACGAGGTGCGGCCGGGGCTCGGCGGGGAACCAGCGCCCCCAGTCCACCGCGACCCCGGCGGCGAACGCCTGCCCCACCGAGCGGAGCAGTTGGTCGAGCCCGCCGTGTTCGCGCCGGAGGGTGGGCACGGCAGCCGCCGGCACACCCACCTCGTCGAAGGTCTCCTGGAGTCCGACGGTGAGCACGGGATGGGTGCTGGCCTCGATGAACACCCGGTAGCCGTCGGAGAGCAGCCGCCGCACGGCGTCCGCGAAGCGGACCTGTTCACGGAGGTTGGTCACCCAGTACGCGGTGGTCAACTCGCTGGTGTCGATGCGCTCCGTCGACACGGTGGAGTAGAAGGCGATGTCGGACCGGGTGGGCGTGATGCCGGCCAGCACCTGGTGCAACTCGTCCGCGATTTCATCAACCTGCGGGCTGTGAGACGCGTAGTCCACATCAATCAGCCGCGCCCGACCACCGGCTTCCTCCAACGCCGTCACCGCGTTCTGCACATGCTCCGGCGGACCCGAAATCACCGTAGAACCAGGCCCGTTGACCGCCGCCACACCCGCACCAGCAGCCACCTCACCAAGCCCAGCCAGGAAATCAACCGCCCTGTCCTGACTCAACGCAAGCGACGCCATCGCTCCGCCACCCGCCAACTTACGCAACGCCTTGCTGCGCAGAGCCACCACCTTCGCACCGTCCTCCAAAGACAGCGCACCGGCGACGACAGCCGCAGCAATCTCACCCTGACTGTGACCCACCACCGCAGCCGGCTTCACACCCTGATCCGCCCACACCGCAGCCAACGACACCATCACCGCCCACAACACCGGCTGCACCACATCAACCCGACCCAGGTCCGCGGCATCCACACCACCCCTCAGGACGTCAGCCAGCGACCAGTCCACGTACGGCGCAAGCGCCTGCTCACACTCCGCAACCCGCGCCGCAAACACCGGCGAAGACTCCAACAACCCCGCACCCATCCCCACCCACTGCGACCCCTGACCAGGGAAAACAAGCACCGGGCCCGAGCCGCCGACCGTGGCGCCCGCGGGGAGGACCACATCGGGGTGTGCCTCGTCCGCGGCCAGTGCCTCCAGGGCCGCCAGCAGGGAGGTGCGGTCGGTGCCGGTGACCGCGGCCCGGTACTCGAAGGCCGACCGGGTGGTCACCAGCGACCAACCCACCTCGTGCGCCGTCAGTTCGGGTTGCGCACTCACCCGTCGTACGAGCTCGATCGCCTGGTCTCGCAGGGCCACGGGGGTACGGGCCGAGAGCACCCAGGGCAGCGGGCTGTCGGCCGGCAACTCCGCGGGGCGGGGGGCGGCCGGGGCGGTGGTGTCCTGTGGCGTGGCGTCGGTGGCCGCCGGTTCCGGGGCCTGCTCCAGGATCAGGTGGGCGTTGGTGCCGGAGACGCCGAACGAGGAGATGCCGGCCCGCCCCGGGCGGCCGTGCTGCTCCCACGGCACGTGCTCGCCGAGCAGCCGCACCGCGTCGTCGTCCCAATCCACGTGCGGGGTGCGCTGGTTGAGGTGCAGATTGCCCGGCAGCAGGCCGTGGCGCATCGCCATGACCATCTTGATGACGCCGGCGACACCGGCCGCCGCGTGGGTGTGGCCGATGTTGGTCTTCACGGAGCCGAGCCACAGCGGCCGGCCCGGCTGCCGTTCCTGGCCGTAGGTGGCCATCAGCGCCTCGGCCTCGATGGGGTCGCCGAGCGCCGTGCCGGTGCCGTGCGCCTCGACCACGTCGACGTCCGCCGGGCCCACCCGCGCATTGGCGAGCGCCTGGGCGATGACGCGCTCCTGGGCGACGTCGCTGGGCGCCGTCAGGCCGTTGCTGGCGCCGTCCTGGTTGATGGCCGAGCCGCGGATGACGGCCAGTACCCGGTGGCCGTTGCGCTGCGCCTCCGAAAGCCGCTCCAGCACGATCAGGCCGACACCCTCGGAGAACCCGGTGCCGTCGGCCGCGGCGTCGAAGGACTTGCAGCGCCCGTCGGGCGAGAGCGCCCGCTGGCGGGAGAACTCGGTGAACATCACCGGCGTGGACATCGCGTTGACGCCGCCGGCCAGGGCCAGGGTGCACTCACCCTGCCGCAGCGCCTGGCAGGCGAGGTGCATCGCGACCAGCGAGGCGGAGCAGGCGGTGTCCACCGTGATCGCGGGGCCTTCGAGCCCGAGGGTGTACGCGACGCGTCCGGTGAGCAGGCTGGGCAGCACGCCCGTGGTGGCGTACCCCTCGAACCCCTCGGGGATGTGCAGCGTACGCGACAGGTAGTCCTGGCCGGATATGCCGGCGTAGACGCCGGTCCGCGAGCCCTTGAGGGAGAGCGGGTCGATGCCGGCGCGCTCCAGCGCCTCCCACGCGGTGTGCAGCAGAAGGCGCTGCTGCGGGTCCATGGCCAGTGCCTCGCGCGGGCTGATGCCGAAGAACGCGGCATCGAAGCGGTCCATGTCGTAGAGGAATCCGCCCTGCTTGACGGAGCTGGTGCCGTAGTGGCCGGGGTCGGGGTGGTAAAGGTTCTCCAGGTCCCAGCCACGGTCGGTGGGGAAGTCGCCGATGGCGTCCACGCCGGAGACGATGAGCTCCCAGTACTCCTCGGGCGTGCGGGCACCGCCGGGGAACTGGCAGGCCATGCCGACCACGGCGATCGGCTCCTGGGTGCGCTCCTCCACCTCACGCAAACGCAGCCGCGTGTCGTGCAGTTCGGCGGAAACACGCTTGAGGTACTCGACCAGCTTCTCTTCGTTCACCATGAGGTTTCACCCGGCCTTCAGCGATGGTGGCGCCCAGCACATTTCAGGACACACCAAGTTCGTTGTGGATAAAGTCGAGAACTTGATCCGCGGACGCGGATTCCAACCTTTCCGCGGCGCTGCTCTCGTTCGCCGGCTTGCGGTCCGCCTTGAGCCGTGCCAACAGGCTCTCCAGCCGGGACATCACGGCACTGGAATCGCTGTCCTCCAAGGCCACGTTGGTCAGGGTGTTTTCGAGCCGGGTGAGGTCGGTGAGCACGGGGTCGAGCGTCCCGTGCGCGGGCGCCGCCGTGTCCTCGGGCGCGAGTCGTTCCAGCAGGTGGGCGGCGATGCCGTCCGGTGTCGGGTGCCGGAAGACGAGGGCCGCTGGCAACCGCAGGCCGGTTGCGGCGGCGAGCCGGTTGCGCAGTTCCACCGCCGTGAACGAGTCGAAGCCGAGGTCCTTGAAGCTGGCGTCGACCTGGACGGCGTCGGTGTCGGCGTGGCCGAGCACCGTGGCCGCGTGCTCGCGGACCAGGGCGAGCAGGGTGTGGTGGCGCTCGTCGGCGGAGAGGCCGGCGAGTTGCGCGGCCCAGTCGACGGGTTGGCCCGCACCGGCGTCGGCCGCGCTGGGCCGGCCCCGCCCCCCCGCGGGGGCCCCGGCCCGCGGGGGGGCCGGGGGCCGGGGGGGGGGGGGGGGGGGCCGCGCGCCGGGGGGGGGGGGCGCGGCCCCCCGGGGGGGGGGG
>NZ_JBEHZD010000572.1:0-4662 GCF_040240285.1 Streptomyces sp. HSW2009
CCGCGGGCCTCCGGTGGGGCCGCGGACACCTGGCGGGCCGCGGACATCCCGGGGCCCGCGGCCCCCTGGTGGGCCGAGGTCCCGCGGCGGGACGGGCCATCGCCGCGGGGCGGACCATCGCCACGGGACGGCCCTTTCCACGGGACGGGTCATCGCCAAGGGGCGGACCGTCGTCGCAGGTCGGGCTGGTTCTTCAGGTCGGCCCGGGATCGGCCGGGGTGCCGGGTCCGGGCCACACCGCGGGGCAGGCCCGGCGTCCGACCGCGGCCCTGCCCTTCTCCGCGTACGGGCCGCCGCCCCTCGCTCGCCCGGCGCGTACGCCCTGGCCCATCGGCCCGGACACCTCGTACGGCCTGCCCGACTCGCACCACCCGAACAGCTCGTACGGCCCGCACACCGCGCATGACCCGGGCGCCCCGGACGGCCCACGGCAAGGACCAACCACCTCCCGCGGCGCTCGCCCGCCCCGTCGGCGCCCCGACGCACCACCCCGTCACCACCCCGCGCACCACCGCACCACCCCGCCCGCCCCGGCGCGTACGGACCGGCCCGCCGGCCCCGGCGCCGACCGGTCAGCGCCCCCGGCGGTCGGCGCCCCACCGGCACCCGCCGCACCCGCCGGAGCTGCGCACACGTCCGTCGGCGCCGCGCACGACCGGCGGGGCCGAACAGCCCCGCGCGCCACGCCACACCCACCGGGGCCGGGCGGGCCCCACCGCACCACGCGCACCGGGGTCGCACCGGCCCCACCCCCGGCCGACCGTCCCCGTACGGCCGCCCGCCCGTTAGCCCTGACGCAAGCCCGTCCGTTCCGAGCCGCTACCACGCCACCGCGGAGTCTCCCTTGGCCACAGGCACCGACCCCCACACCCCGACGGGAGTGCACGGCGTGCACGGCCCGTCGCGCGCTGCCATCCCCGAACGCCACCTGCGGACGGACCGCTGGTGGCTGCTGCCGGCCGCCACCGCCGCCGGTCTGTTCGCCTTCGTCGTCTACTCGACGTGGCGCGCGTTCGCCAACGCCGACTACTACGCGTCCCCGTACGTCTCGCCGTTCTACTCGCCCTGCCTGGCCGACAACTGCGAGCCGATGCGCAACGGGCCCAACTGGGCGCTGTTCGGCGGCTGGTGGGGTCTGTCGCCGTCGATCATCATCCTGATCCTGCCGCTGGGCTTCCGGCTGACCTGCTACTACTACCGCAAGGCGTACTACCGCAGCTTCTGGGCCTCGCCCCCGGCGTGCGCGGTGGCCGAGCCGCACGGCACGTACACGGGCGAGACCCGCTTCCCGCTGATCATGCAGAACGTGCACCGGTACTTCTTCTACGCAGCCGTCCTCGTCGCCTGCGTCCTTACCTACGACACGGTGCTGGCCTTCCGCGACGAGCACTACGCGTGGGGCCACATGGGGCTCGGCACGCTGATCTTCCTGGCCAACGCGGTGCTGCTGTGGCTCTACACCCTCTCCTGCCACTCCTGCCGGCACGTCATCGGCGGGCGGCTCAAGCACTTCTCCCGACACCCGGTGCGCTACCGGCTGTGGGGCCTGGTCGGGAAGCTCAACGCGCGGCACGCCAAGCTCGCCTGGTTCTCGCTGGTGAGCGTGGCGGTCGCGGACCTGTACGTGTACCTGCTGGCGAGCGGGGCCTTCGACGACCCGACCTTCTTCTGAGATCGCCCCCGCGGGGGCGCGACCGGCCCGCGGGGGCGGCGGCACGTACGGCAACGGCACGTACGCAACCGCGCGGGCGACTCCAAGGCTGCGAGAGGGAAACGAGAGACATGACGCAAGTCGAGCGACAGGCGTGGGACGTCGTCGTGGTCGGCGCGGGCGGTGCGGGGCTGCGGGCCGCCATCGAGGCGCGCGAGCAGGGCATGCGCACGGCCGTCATCTGCAAGTCGCTGTTCGGCAAGGCCCACACGGTGATGGCCGAGGGCGGCATCGCGGCCAGCATGGGCAACGTCAACGAGGGCGACAACTGGCAGGTGCACTTCCGCGACACCATGCGCGGCGGGAAGTTCCTCAACCACTGGCGGATGGCCGAACTGCACGCCAAGGAGGCCCCGGACCGGGTGTGGGAACTGGAGGCGTGGGGCGCGCTGTTCGACCGCACGGCCGACGGCAAGATCTCGCAGCGCAACTTCGGCGGCCACGAGTACCCGCGCCTGGCCCACGTCGGCGACCGCACCGGGCTCGAACTGATCCGCACCCTGCAACAGAAGATCGTCGCCCTCCAACAGGCCGACCAGCGGGAGTTCGGCGACCACGAGGCGCGGCTCAAGGTCTTCCAGGAGTGCACCGTCACCCGGGTGCTCAAGGAGGCAGACTCCACTGGACCCACTGGACCCACTGGACCCACTGGACCCACTGGCTCTGCTGGCCCCGCCGACGGCACGGGCCCGGCCGGCAGCCGGGTGGCCGGCGTGTTCTGCTACGAGCGCGAGTCGGGCCGCTTCTTCGTCATCGAGGCGCCGTCGGTCGTGCTGGCCACCGGCGGCATCGGCAAGTCCTTCAAGGTGACGTCGAACTCCTGGGAGTACACCGGCGACGGCCACTCGCTGGCGCTGCTGGCCGGGGCCCCGCTGATCAACATGGAGTTCGTGCAGTTCCATCCGACGGGCATGGTCTGGCCCCCGTCGGTGAAGGGCATCCTGGTCACCGAGTCGGTACGGGGCGACGGCGGGGTGCTGCGCAACAGCGAGGGCAAGCGGTTCATGTTCGACTACGTGCCCGACGTCTTCAAGGACAAGTACGCCCGTACCGAGGAGGAGGGCGACCGCTGGTACGAGGACCCGGACCACAACCTCAGGCCGCCCGAACTGCTCCCCCGTGACGAGGTGGCCCGGGCCATCAACGCCGAGGTGAAGGCCGGGCGCGGCTCGCCGCACGGCGGGGTCTTCCTGGACGTCTCGACCCGGATGCCGGCCGAGACCATCAAGCGCCGACTGCCCTCCATGCACCACCAGTTCAAGGAGCTGGCCGACGTCGACATCACCGCCGAGCCGATGGAGGTCGGCCCGACCTGCCACTACGTGATGGGCGGCGTGGAGGGCGACCCGGACACGGCGGCGGCCACCGGCGTGCCCGGCCTGTTCGCCGCCGGGGGGGGGGCCCGCGGCCGGGCCGGGGGCCCCCCGGGGGGGGGGCGCCCCCCCCCCGCCCGGGGGGGGGCCGCGGGCGCCGCGGGGGGGCGGGGGGCGCCGCCGTCCGCCGGAACCACGACGGACACGCCACCTGACCGGGCCGGCGGCGAGCGCGCCGAAGGGGCCGACCCGGACGACGACTTCGGCCCGTACGACACGCTCGCGCCGCGCGACACGTTCGCCGCGCGCGACGGGCTCGGTGCCGGCGCCGACTTCGGCCCGTACGACACCTTCGGCACGCACGACGCGTCCGGCCCGTACGACGAGTTGGGCCCGTACGACGCGTACGCGCAGGACGGGCGGCTCACGCCCGGGCGCGCCCGCGAGGAGAGCGGGGCGGACCTCCCGCTCGGCCCCGGTCGAGTGCGGCTGGTCGGTGCCGGGTTGTTGCTGGCGCTGGTCGTGGTGGCCTTCGCGCTGACCGGTCCGGTCGCCGCGCTCCCCGCCATCGCCGCCGACCTGCACGGCGCGGACCGCACGTCCTGGCCCGTCATCTCGGCCCTGTTGGCCGCCACGGTCGCCGTGCCGGTCTTCGACAAACTCGGTGAACTCCTCGGCCGCAGGGGCGTGTTCGGCTGCGCCGCCCTCGTCCTCGCCGGCGGCTCCGCGCTGGCGGGCTGGTCCCGCACGATGGGGGAGCTGATCGTCTTCCGTGCCGTGCAGGGGGGGGGGGCCGGCGGCGTGCTGATCGGCGTGCTGGCGATCACCGCCGCGGTGCTGCCGCGGCACCGCCGCCGCGCCACCGCCCTGCACGGTGCCGCCTGCGGCCTCGCCGTCGCCGCGGGCCCGTTGCTCGGCGGCTGCCTCGCCGACCACACCTCCTGGCGCTGGTGCTGCTATCTGACCGCGCCGCTCGGCCTGCTCGCCCTCGCTCTCGTCGTGCCCGCGCGGCGGCTGCCGCGGCCCGCGCGCCGTGGTCGGTTCGAGGTCTTCGGCGCGCTGTTCACCGCCGCCGCAGCGCTCGCCCTGGTGCTGCTGACCAGTTGGGGCGGTACGGAGCGGACCTGGGAGGGGCGGATCGCGCTGGGCCTTGGCCTCGGCGCGCTGGGCACCGTCATCGTGGGCGTCGCCGTGGCGTACTTCGCCCGCGAGTCGGTCACGCCGCTGCGGCTGGCCCGTGAGTCGCTGTGCACCGTCGACACCCTGGTCGGCGCCGTCCTCGGCGTCGCGCTGTTCGGCGCGGCCAGTTGTCTGCCGGCCCATCTGCACCGGCTGGCCGGCGCGTCGGCCACCACGTCAGGGCTGTGGCTGCTGCCGCTGCTGGGCGGCCTGTTCGTCGCCGCGGCCGGCGCCGGACGGCTGATCAGCCGCACCGGCCGCTTCCGCGGCCTGCGGGCCTGCCCGCTCCTCGGCTGCGCGCTCGCCGCGGTCGGCATCGGCCTGCTGTGCCGACCCGTGGCGGCCGACTCCCGCCCCGGCTACGGCCTGTGCACCGGCCTGCTGGGCCTCGGCGTCGGCCTGGTGCTGCCGGCTCTGCTGCTCGCCGTCCGGCAGGCCGCGCGCCCGGGCGCGGCCGGC
>NZ_JBEHZD010000573.1:0-4661 GCF_040240285.1 Streptomyces sp. HSW2009
GGGGGGGGGGCCCGGGGGGGGGGCCGGCCGGCCGGGGGCCCCGCGCGGGGGGGGGCGCCGCCGGGGGGGGGGGGGGGGGCGGCGCGCCCGGTCAGTCGGTGGCCGCGGCGGCCTCCCGCACCCGCACCGCCCGACGCAGGTCGTCGAGTTCGTCGACGAGCCGCCGGCGCAGCGCCGGCGTCGGGTCGGCGTCGCGCAGACACTCGTCGCCGAGCCGCACCGTCTCGGCGTCCACCGCGTGGTGCGGGAAGCCGAAGCGGCCCACGGCCTGCGCGATGGCGGGGCCGCGGCGGGCGGCGACGGCGGTGGCGGCCGGGAAGTAGCGGGCCACGTAGCCGCTGAGCAGCTCGTGCTGCTCGGCCTGCCAGAACCCCTCGGCGGTCGCGGTGACCAGATAGGCGGACAGGTCGTCCTTGTCGAACAGCGCCGCCCAAGCCGCCTCCTTGGCCGCCGGGTCGGGCAGCGCCGCGCGGCAGCGGGCGGCGCCCTCCTGCCCGGTGGCGCTGGAGTCGCGGGCGAGCTCGGCCTCGATGTCGGCCGGCGTCACGGCGCCCAGCACGGCGCGGCGCAGCAGCAGCCGCCAGCGCAGCTCCTGGTCGAGCGCGGGCCCGCCGGGCACGGTGCCCGCGGTGAGCCAGCCGGCGAGCTCGTCGGCGTCGTCGGTGCTGTCGGCGAGGGTCTGCACGGCGGCCAGGCGAAGGCCGGGCGCCGAGCCGTCCGCGGTACGGAGCAGCAGGTCACGGCAGGTGTCGACGAGCGTGGCGAGGGCGGCGGCGCGCTGTTCGACGGGCAGGTAGCGGTCGGCGAGCTGGCTGCGGGCGAAGGCCAGCACGCCCTGCACGATGACGACGTCGCTCTCCTTCGGCAGGTGGGCGCGGAGCACGTCGAGGTAGCCGGTGGGCGCCAGCTTGCCATCGCGCACCAGGTCCCGGGCGGCGTTCCAGACGACGGCGCGGGAGAGCGGTTCGGGCAGCCCGGACAGGGCCGCGCCGATCGTCGCCCAGGACCGTTCGTCGAAGCCGATCTTGACGTAGCTGTAGTCGCCGTCGTTGACGAGTACGAGATCGGGGCGCGGGCCCTGCTCCTCGTGCACCTGCTCGGCGGCGTCGGCGTCCGCCGGGGACGCCGGCACGGTCCACTGGAGCGCCGGTCGCGGCACCAGCCGGCCGGTGGCCGGGTCGTGGTCGTAGCAGCCGATGGTGAGCTGGTGCGGCCGGCTGCCCTCGTGGACCAGGCGCAGCCGCCAGCCGTCGGCGCTCTCCTCGACCACCGGCGTGAGGGTGTCCACGCCGGTGGTGCGCAGCCAGGCGTCGGCCCACTCGGGCACCGGCCGGCCGGAGGCGCGGGCGAGGGCGTCGATGAAGTCGGCGAGCGTGGCGTTGCCGAACCGGTTCAGCGTGAAGTGGTCGTTGATGCCGGCGAGGAAGTCCCGCTCACCGAGGTAGGCGACGAGTTGGCGCAGCGCGGACGCGCCCTTGGCGTAGGAGATGCCGTCGAAGTTCAGCCGGGCGGCGGCCGTGTCGGGCACCCCGTCGGGCTCGGGCGCCACCGGGTGTGTGGAGGTCCGCTGGTCGGCGTCGTACCCCCAGCTCTTGCGGCGGACGCCGAAGTCGGCCCAGGTGTCGGTGTAGCGGGTGGCCTCGGTGAGGATCTGGAAGCCCATGTACTCGGCGAACGACTCGTTCAGCCAGATGTCGTCCCACCAGCGCATGGTGACCAGGTCGCCGAACCACATGTGGGCCATCTCGTGCGCGATGACCATGGCCCGGCTCTGCCGCTCGCCCTCGGTGACCGCGGAGCGGAAGATGAACTGGTCGCGGAAGGTGACCAGGCCCGGGTTCTCCATGGCGCCGGAGTTGAACTCGGGCACGAACGCCTGGTCGTAGGAGTCGAAGGGGTACGGCTCGTCGAAGATCTCGTGGTACCGGTCGAAGCAGCGCCGGGTGATGTCGAAGAGCTCCTCGGCGTCAGCGTCCAACTGGGCCCCGAGGGAGCGGCGTACGTGCAGGCCGAACGGGAGCCCGGCGTGCTGGGTGCGCACCGAGTGCCAGGGGCCGGCGGCGAGCGCCATCAGATAGGTGCTGATGGGCTGGGTGGGCGCGAGCTGCCAACGGCCGTCGGCGGCGTCGCCGACCCGGGTCGCGATCCCGTTGCCGAGCACGGTCCACTCGGGCGGCGCGGTGACGCTGACCTCGAACACGGCCTTCAGGTCGGGCTGGTCGAAGCAGGCGAACACCTTGGGCGCGTCCGACATGCAGCACATGGTGTAGAGGTACGTCTCGCCGTCGGCGGGGTCGGTGAAGCGGTGCATGCCCTCGCCGGTGCGCGAGTACCGCATGTCGGCCTCGACCAGCAGTTCGTGCTCGCCCTCCGGGAGTCCGGTCAGCGGGAACCGGCCGTCGGCGTAGCGCGCGGTGTCGAGTTCGACGCCGTCGAGCGTGACCCGGTGCAGGGCGGCGGCCTCCAGCTCGACGAAGGTGTCGGTGCCCGCCTCACGCACGCACAGGCGCACGGACGTGGTCGAACCGAACACCTCGTCGCCCCGCGTCAGGTCGAGGTCGATGGTGTAGCGGCGGAGGCCGATGCGGGCGGCACGGGTCTGCGCTTCATCGCGCGTCAGTACGGACATGGGAGCCATGCTGCCCTACGGCCCGCGCGGCGTGCAGGCCGCGGGGGGTGTGCAAGACACCACTTCGTACGACCCGATCACCGACCGCGGTGGGGTGGGGACGGTCCGGCACCTACCCACTGCCGGGAGCCGGCGGCTGGCCGGGGTACTCGGCCTTGCTGGCTGACTTTGCGCAGATGGGAGGGGTGGGGTGGGGGTGGGTTTGGATGCGGGCTGGGGTGCGGGGTGAGGCGGGGGCTGGGGTGGGTGTTCGCGGCTCGGGGTGTCCGGGTGGGTGTGGGCTGGGTGCTGGGGTGGGTGCTGAGGTGGGTGTGTGGGCTTGGCGGTGGGTGTACGGGGGCCGGGGTGTCCGGGTGGGTGTGGGCGTGAGTGTGGGTGTGCGTCGGGCTGGGGTGGGTTGGGTGCCTCGTGTCCGGGGTGGGAGCGGGTCGTGTCGGGGGCGGGCCCGGGTGGCCGGGCGGGGCCGGGTCGCGGAGTGGGAGCGGGTCGTGTCGGGGGCCGGCCCGGATGGCCGGGCGGGGCCGGGTCGCGGAGTGGGAGTGGGTGGCAGGGTGGGGGCATGACGATCGTCGTAGCCTCCCCGTACGTCCCGCGGCCCGCCCGGGTCCGGCGACCGAGCAGCGCCCACCGCCCCGCACAGCCGGCGCAGCACCCTGCGATACGCCGGGCGGGTGCCCGATGAACCACCCAGGACCCGGTACGTCACCGGCTGCCGAGCCGGCCCCGTCGGGCACGGCGCCAGACGCTCGACCGGCGGGCACGGTGCCCACCGGGGAGACGGCGGCCGGTGCGTCGGCCACCGGGAAGACGGCCGGTGCGTCGAACGGGGCCGCTCCCCCATCCACCCCCGCCGAAGAGGCCGCGCGGCAGCGCGTGCTCGCTCGGATCGACGCGTACGCCGGGCGCCTGACGGAGCTGAGCCACGCCCTGCACGCCGACCCCGAACTCGCCTTCGCCGAGCACCGGGCGGCGGGGCGGCTGGCCGACCTGCTCGCGGAGGCCGGGTTCGCCGTGCAGCGCGGCGGCCACGACCTGCCGACCGCGGTCACCGCCTCGTACGGCACCGGGCCGCTGACGATCGGGGTGTGCGCCGAGTACGACGCGCTGCCCGGCCTCGGGCACGCCTGCGGGCACAACATGATCTGCGCGGCGAGCGCGGGCGCCGCGATCGGCCTTGCCGCCGTCGCCGATGAACTCGGCTTCGCGGTACGGCTGCTCGGGACGCCGGCCGAAGAACACGGCGGCGGCAAGGTGTTGCTGCTCGAACGCGGCGCCTTCGACGACGTGACGGTGGCGATGATGGCGCACCCCGGGCCGGCCGACGACGTCGACCCGCGCTCGTCCACCACCGCGGTGGCCCGCTTCGCGGTGACCTTCACCGGGCGCGCCGCGCACGCCGCGGCAGCGCCGCACCTGGGGATCAACGCCGCCGACGCGGCCGTCGTCGCCCAGGTCGCCGTCGGCCAGCTACGGCAGCAACTCCCGGACGGCTACCGGGTGTCGGGCATCGTCCGGCACGGCGGCGACCAGTCGAACATCATCCCCGAGCGCACCGTGCTCGACTGGGAGGTGCGCACCCCGACCGCGGAGGAACTGACCGAGTTGCGCCGGCGGGTGGCGAACTGCTTCCACGGCGCGGCCCTGGCCACCGGGTGCACGGTGACGATCGAGCCCACCCAGCCCGACTACCTGGACCTGTGCAACGACAGCTGGCTGATGGCGCGTTACGCGGACGGGCTGCGCGCCGCCGGCCGCGCCCCCGCCGAGCCCGCGGGCCCGCCGCGGCGCATCGGCGCGTCGACGGACATGGGGAACGTGACCCGGGCGCTGCCCGCGATCCATCCGCACCTGGGCATCGAGGGAGCCCAAGGCACCCCGCACACGCGGGAGTTCGCCGAGTGGACCGGCGGCGCCGCGGCCGATGCAGCCACCCTCGCGGCGGCCCGCGCCATGGCCTGGGCCGGGGTCGGGGAGGCCCCCGCCGCCCCGCGCCCCCGCCCCAAGCATGGGGGACGGGCCCCCGGGGGGCCCC
>NZ_JBEHZD010000574.1:0-4652 GCF_040240285.1 Streptomyces sp. HSW2009
ACGCACCCGGACCAGGGCGGCCCCGAGGCGCCCGGCGACGTCGCAGGTCAGCCGGGCGGCGGGGCGCTACCGGCGGGCCGTGCGCCGGCGCTCCCGCAGCAGCCGCACCGCGCTCCGCAGCCGATGCCGCAGCCCCAGCCGCACGCGGGACAGCCGCAGCAGCGGCTGGCCTCCGGCGCCGGCCGCGCCTTCGCCATAGGCGCGCCGGACGAGGGCGCGGAGGGGCCGGAGCCGTTGGACGGACCGAACGGTGCGGTCGAGGTCGTCGACGACCACCGCCCGCCGATGGACGACGAACTGCCGCCCGAGCCGCTCGACAACCCGCGCCGGCTGCTGGTCTGGCCGGCCCCCGACATGTCCACGCAACAGGCGCTGAGCGACCGCGGCTACCGGCCGGTGATCGTGCATTCGCGCGAGGAGGTGGACGCGCAGATCGCCGCGTACCCGGCGGCGCTCTTCGTCGATCCGCTGACCGGCCCGATCACCCGGACCGCGCTCCAGTCGCTGCGCACCGCGGCGGTCGCGGCCGAGGTCCCGGTGCTGGTGACGGCCGGGCTCGGGCAGGCGACCCGGGAGGCGGCGTACGGGGCCGACCCGGCCGTCCTGCTGAAGGCGCTGGCCCCGCGGGACAGCGAGCAGCACCCACCGCGGGTGCTGCTGATCGAGGAGCACGAACCGATCGCCAGCGCGCTGACGGCGACGCTGGAACGGCGCGGCATGCAGGTGGCCCGTGCCGACACCGACGCGGACGCGGTCAACCTGGCCGCGCAGACCCGGCCCAACCTGGTGGTCATGGACCTCATGCAGGTGCGCCGCCGGCGCGCCGGCATCGTCGACTGGCTCCGCGGCAACGGCCTGCTCAACCGCACCCCGCTGGTCGTCTACACCTCCGCCGACATCGACCCCGGCCAACTCCCCCACCTCAGCTCCGGCGAGACCGTACTCTTCCTCGCCGAGCGCTCCACCAGCCCCGAGGTCCAGGGCCGCATCGTGGACCTGCTGGCGAAGATCGGCACGAACTAGCAGACCGGCAGCCTGCTGCCCCACCCCCGACCCGCGCCCCGATCGCCTCCACGGGCCGGGCTTCGGGGCCCCCGGGCCTGCCCCGGTGACCTGGGCCTTGCCCCCGGCCGGGCGCCAACCAACCGCCGGCTGTGCCCGCGAAGGGTTACGGGCGCGGGGCACCAGGGTGGGACGGGCCTGCGGCCGTGGGTGTGGGAGTCCCCGCGGGTGCGGCCCGTGGGTGTGGGTGTGGGTGTGAACAGGCTGCGTGCGTACGGGCTGACGCGTACGGGTGTGGGTGTGGGTGTGGGTGGGTTGGCGCGTAACCGGTGTGTGGCTCTATAGCGCAGGTAGTGACGTCACTTGTCGATGCGTTTGGGAGGCACCCCGATCCACGGTCGGGTGATGCCAGCGCCCGGGCACGAGCCGAGGAGTCAGCCAAGGCCGGCTGAACACTGGGGAGGACGGGGTTCCGGCGGTGTTCGGCCTCTTCGATGAGCTTGTGGGATCTATGGTCCGGCGAGCGTGTCCTGCTGGCGTATCAAGAATTCGTCGAAGGTACGCGGTGCACGTCCAGTCAGGTCCCGCACCGCCGTCGTCACCCCGGACATCGAGCCGGCTGCCATGTCGGCGTAGAGCTGGAGAAGGTCATCCACGAACCAGTCGGGTAGCCCTTGTGCCCGTAGGCCCTCAGCCGCCTCCTGGTGCGTCAGGTCCATGAAGGGAATGGCGAGTTTCGCCGCGATCTCCGCATGCGTCAGGGCCTCAGGGCCGGTGAGCGCATAGCTCTCGCCGCCTCCGAGCGGGCCCGTCAGCAGCGCGGCGGCGCAGGCCGCGATGTCGTAGGCGTCGATGTATGCCACGCGTCCCGTGCCGTACGGACCTGCCAGGGTGCCGCCGTGGGCGAAGCCGCCGTCGCCGGTGAAGAAGTTCTGCATGTAACTGGTGGGTCGCAGCGACGACCAGCGCAGCCCGGACGTCTTGAGGTGCTGCTCGATCTCCCAGTGCCCGCGCAGGGACAGCTTCGTATCCGGACCAGGCTGCCACGCCGATATCTTCACCACCCACGAGACCCCGGCAGCCCGTGCCGCGTCGACAACGCCGGTCTGTTGCCGGACCATCGGCTGCTGCCCGGTCACTGGGAGCGCGCCGCCACTGTTGAGCAGAAGACGGTCAACACCCTTCAGGGCGGACACCACCGACGTCGGCTCGTCGAAGTCCCCGACGATGAAGTCGCACCCCAACTCCTTGCCCTTGCGGGCATCCCGCACCAGCACGCGAAAGGGCTCGTCCGCCTCCGCAAGCGCCCGTACCAGGTACCGGCCAATGGTGCCGGTCGCGCCCGTCACAAGAATCATCCTGTCCCCCACCGTTTGAGAAGGCGTCACGAGTCCGTCCTCATCGACATTACCGGAGGGCTCCTCCGCTTGAGGAGGGTGGGACAGGAAGCGCCACCACCAAGCGCGTCCGTGCCCGTGCTCAGACACTTTCGTCGGTACACCTCGGCGGCCCACGTCCCGATGCGGCTGTGGGTGGTTTGCGGGCCGGCGCGTACGCCTGTGGGTGGGACGGTCCGCGGCCCCCCGGGGGCGAAAAATTCCTACGGGCAGCCGTGGCGTCGCTGTTAGCCTGCCGGTATGCAGCAGATGTTGCTCTTCCTCTGATCGGGCCGGTGGCCCACCCGGCGTCCCGGGCCGCGTGCTGACGCGGTCGGCGTCGGAGGCCTGACGTTGCCCGCGGTCCCGCCCCTTTCCGGGCCCGGACTGGTTGTCAGGTGAAGGCCCGCGCCCCAACCCCGCCCTGTGTGGCGGTCGCGCGCGCCTCCTGTCGGAGGAAGAGACACCATGCCCACCCTTGCCCTACCCGCCCGCGCGCGGGCCCAGTTGACCTGCGCCGGCGTCCGCGTGGAGCGGGGCGGCCGGACCGTACTGCACGACGTCGAACTGACCGTCTCACCGGGGATGCGCTGCGGCGTGGTCGGTGAGAACGGGCGCGGCAAGTCGACGCTGCTGCACGTGCTGGCCGGCACGCAGGCGCCCGACGCGGGGAGCGTGCACCGCGTCGGCACCCTCGCGCTGGCCGAGCAGGAGATGCCGGTCGACGCCGAACGCACCGTCGGCACCCTCATCGACGACCACCTTGCCGCAGCCCGTACCGCGCTGCGGCAACTCGACACGGGGGCGGCGGCGCTCGCCGACGGGCTGCCCGGCGCCGACGCCGCGTACGCGCAGGCCCTGGAGGCGGCGCAGGCGCTGGACGCCTGGGACGCCGACCGGCGGGTGACGGTCGCGCTCGCCGGGCTCGGCGCCGTCAGCGACCGGGACCGCCCGCTGCACACCCTCTCCGTCGGCCAGCGCTACCGGGTCAGGCTGGCCTGTCTGCTCGGCGCCGACGACGACTTCCTGCTGCTCGACGAGCCGACCAACCACCTCGACCTGGCCGGGCTCGGCTTCCTCACCGCCCGGCTGCGCGCGCACGCCGGCGGCGTCGTCGTGGTCAGCCACGACCGGGCGCTGCTCGCCGACGTCGCGACCACGGTGCTCGACCTCGACCCCAGCCGCGCCGGCCGGCCGCGCGGCTACGGCGGCGGGTACGCCGGCTACCGCGCCGGGCGGGCGGCCGAACTGGCCCGCTGGGAAGCCGAGTACGAGCTGCAACAGACCGAGCGGCAGCGGCTGCAACAGGCCCTGTCGGAGGCGCAGAACCGGCTGACCACCGGGTGGCGGCCGGCCAAGGGCACCGACAAGCACGGGCGGGCCACCCGGGCCGGTGCGCTGGTCCGCTCCGTGCACCGGCGGCGCAGCGACCTGGAGCGGCACCAGGTCACCGCGCCCGAGCCGCCGCGCCGGTTCGCCCTGCCCGAACTGCCCAGCAGGCCGGGCACGGTGCTGCTCGGCGCGGCCGGGGTGACCGTGCCCGGACGGCTCGACCGACCCGCCGACCTCGCGGTGTCATCGGGCGACCGGCTCGTGGTCACAGGACCGAACGGGGCGGGCAAGTCCACGCTGCTGTCCGTACTGGCCGGCCGGCTCGCACCGGGTACGGGCCGGGTGCACCGGGCGCCCACCGTCCGGCTGCACCTGCTCGGCCAGGAGACGCAACGGGCCGGCGCGCAGCGCGCGTACGACCTCTACCAGGCGCACACCGCGCGCCTGGTGAGCGCCGGGGTGCTGGCGGCGGACGAGGTGGTGGGGCTCGGGGCGCTCGGGCTGCTCGACGCGTACGACGCGGGCCGGCCGGTGGCCGAACTGTCGATGGGGCAGCAGCGCCGGCGCGATCTCGCGCTGGCGCTCGCGGCCCGGCCGCACGTCCTGCTGCTCGACGAGCCGACCAACCACCTGTCCATCGCCCTGGTCGACGAGCTCACGGAAGCGTTGCGGGCCACCGCGGCGGCCGTCGTACTCGCCACCCACGACCGGCAGTTGCAGCGCGACCTGGCCGACTGGCCGAAGCTGCCGCTGGGCGGCCGGCCGGCTGGGGGTGAGGTGGTCGGCGGCTGAGGTGGGTGGCTGGTTGCGGTAGCTGGTCGCCGCGGGGTGGCTGGTTGCGGTAGCTGGTCGCCGCGGGGTGGCTGGTGGGTGGGGGGCGCTGGTCGTACGGGGTGGTCGTCGCGGGGGGGGCCCCCGGGGCGCCGGGCCCCGGGGCGGGCC
>NZ_JBEHZD010000575.1:0-4642 GCF_040240285.1 Streptomyces sp. HSW2009
CCCCGCGGCGGGGGCCCCCCCCCCGGGGGGCGCCGGGGGGGGGGGGCCCGGGGGGGGGGGGGGGGGCCCCCCCCCCCCCCCCCCCCCGGGCGGCCCCGCCCCACGGGGCCCGGCGCCCTCGCGCCCGCCCGCCGGCGCTCGCCCGCCCGCCGCGGGAGCGGGCGCCCACGGCAGCCGGGTAGCCGCCGATCCGGCGGATGCCACCCTGCCCCGGCTGCCACCGTGCCCCGGCTGTCACCCTGCCGCACCCACCAATTCCACCATTCCTGCCAACCCTGCCGCGCCTGTCACCCCGCCGGCCGCGCCCACGCCCGCGCCCGCGTGCCGCGGCCCGTCGCTCACTACCCTGGTGATCCGCGCCGGCCCCCCCTGGCGCCACCCTGGCGACGAGGTGAGCAACGATGGACCAACCCCCCTACGACTACAGCCCCATCGTCGGCCGCGAGTCGATCCGTTGGCCGACGGGCGCCCGGATCGCCTTCTACGTCGCCGTCAACATCGAGCACTACCCGATCGACAGGCCCGGACTCAGCATCACCGCGCACACCACCGGACTCACCCCCGACCCGCTCAACCACGGCTGGCGGGACTACGGTCCCCGGGTGGGGGTGTGGCGCCTGATGGACTGCCTCGACCGCTACGGGCTACGGGCCAGCGCGATGGTCAACTCCACGGTCTGTACGGAGTATCCGCAGATCATCACCGCCGGACTGGACAGAAACTGGGCCTGGGTCGCGCACGGCGCGGACAACTCTCGCCACCAGCCGACCATCGCGCCCGAAGCGGAGCGCGACTACCTGCGCGACGTGGTCGACACCATTGAGCGGGCCACCGGCAGGCGCCCCCGCGGCTGGCTGGGGCCGGCGCTCACCGAGACCTTCCGCACCCCGGACCTCCTCGCCGAACTGGGCCTGGAGTACGTCCTCGACTGGGCCAACGACGACCAGCCGTACTGGCTCAGGGTGCCCGGCATGCTGAGCGTGCCGTACCCGATCGAAGTCAACGACATCACCCTGTTCGTCGGAAAGCACCTGTCAGGGCCCGACTTCGTCCGCCTCGTACGCGACCAACTGGACCAGCTCTACGCCGAATCCGCCGACAGCGGCCGGGTGATGGCCCTGGCCCTGCACCCCTTCGTCATCAGCCAACCCTTCCGCCAGCGCTATCTGGCACAGGCCCTGGAGTACGTGGTGGGTCACCCGGGCGTCTGGCTGACGACCAGCGACGAGATCGCTGCGCACTACGCCGGCACCCACCCACAAGGCGCCGCCTGAGCGGACCGCGCCGGCGCGCCCGGCGGCGGCGTACGCGCCAAACGGCCCGGCCCGCGCCGGCCGCGGGCCGGGCCGAGGGCGCTGGGGCGGGAGCCTGCCCCACCCCAGCGCGGGTGGTACGGGAGTGCAAAGGGCCTTGCGGGGCAGGTGCGGCCCCGGTGACGCGGCGTGGGCCGGGGCCCGGCGCCGCTACGTCAAGCCTTTACTTCAGACCCTTGTCGATGGCGTTCATCAGACTGCCGTTGGGGGTGTCTCCTGACATTTCCCAGACCATCGCCCCGAGCAGGTTCTTCTGCTTCATCCAGGCGGTCTTCTTGGCGATCGACCACTCGTCGTCGAACGACCACCACTGACCGCCGGGGCCGGTGTAGCCGTACGTCGAGATGGACTGCTCGTCGTGGTGGATCGTCATGTTGGGCACGCTGGACAGCATGTTCTGGTACCCGCGGATGCCGGCTTCTTCGGCGAACTGGCCGGGCGCGGCCCCCTTCGCCGACTGCCACTCACCCTTCTTGCCGCCCTCTTCCACACCCTGCCAACCACGCCCGTAGAACGGGAACCCCATGGTCAGCTTGCGCGGGTTGACCCCGGCGTCGGTGTAGGGCTTGAGGGCTTCCTCGATGCTGAAGTGCGTCGGGTACGGGTCATCGGTGTCGGTGAAGAGGTTGCCCTGGTGACCGGTGCGGTTCGGCTCCCACGAGTTGTCGCTGCCCGAGCCGTGGAAGTCGTAACCCTGGACGTTGGCGAAGTCCAGGTAGTTGAAGATCTTCGACAGGTCCCAACCCTGGTCGATCTTGACCGGGTCGGCCGGCGTGAAGGCGGTCAGCAACTTGCGCTCGCCACCCGTCGCGTCGAGCTGCTTGCGGAACTCGGCCAGCAGCGCCGTCAGGTTCTCCTTGTCCTTGACGTTGTAGTGGTTGCCCGGGTGGCCGCCGTCAGGCGAGCCCGGCCACTCCCAGTCGACGTCGACGCCGTCGAAGACGCCCGCGCCGGTGCCCGGGCCGCCCGCGCCGTTGTAGGCGGGCAGGTTGCCCTTGATCCACACGTCGACACAGGACTTCACGAACTTCTCGCGCGACTCGGGCGTGGCAGCCGCGTCGGAGAAGAACTTGGAGAACGTCCACCCACCGAGCGAGACCAGCACCTTGAGGTGCGGGTGCTTGGCCTTGAGCTTCTTGATCTGGTTGAAGTTGCCGCGCAGCTTGCCCCAACCGTCGTCGGCCACGCCGTCCACCGACTGGGCCGCCGACATGGGCCGCCCGTAGTCGGCGTCCGCGTCACCGGCGCCGGTGCCCTGGTCCGGGTCCTGCGGGTTGGTCGTGGTGCCCTTGGTGACGCCAGCCATGCAGGTCAGGTTCTTCGGGTCGAGGTTCTCGAAGGCGTAGTTGATGACGTCGAGCTTGGCAGCCGCACCCGAGGTGTCCAGGTTCTTGACGAAGTACTGGCGGCCGTAGATGCCCCACTGGACGAAGTACCCCACGTTGAGGTGCTGGCCCTCGCCCGCCAGGTCATCGGTGGTGACCTTCACGGTGTTGGAGGCGGGGGAGGAGTTCTCCGCCGCGTCCCGGGCCTTGACGGTGAAGGAGTACTCCGTGACCGGAGAGAGACCGCTGATGGTGGCCGTGGTGGTGTCCGCTGCCACCGTCTTGGCCAGCTTGCCGCCCTCGTACACGTCGTACGCGGCCACGCCCACGTTGTCCGTCGCCTTCGCCCAGGTCAGCGTGACCGTGGAGGAGGTCTTGGCGGTGGAACGCAGGTTGCCCGGGGCGGTCGGCGGGGTCGGGTCGCTGGCGGGGTCCACGGTGGTGGCCGTCACCGGCGCGCTCAGCGGGCTGAGGTTGTCCCTGCGGTCCTTGGCCCGCACCGCGAAGGTGTAGCTGGTGGCCGGGGTGAGGCCGGTGATCGTCGCCGAGTTGGTGTCCGAGGTGGCGACCGTCTTGCCGTCGCTGACCACCTCGTACGACTTGACCGGGTAGTCGCCCGCGGAAGAGGCCGGCCAGCTCAGCGCGATGCTGCGGGCGGTGGCCGTGGTGACCTTGGGCGTGCCGGGCGCGGTGGGCGGCACATCGGGCGTGCCGTCGCACTTGTCGCCGTTGATGGTGCACGTCGTCGGCGCCTTGGCCGGCCCGTTGCCGATGAACCAGTAGCTGAACGGGTCGCTGCTGCCGCCGGCCGGGATCGTGCCGTTGTAGTGGGCGTTCTTCACCGAGACGTGGTTGCCCGTGACGGTGGCGTCGCCGTAGTAGTGCCCGTTGGTCGTGGTCCCCGCCGGCAGGTCGAACTCAAGCTGCCAGCCGTTGACGGCCGCGGAACCGCTGTTGTGGATGGTGTACGTGCCCTTCCACCAGGAGCCGTTGTCCTGGATGGAGAAGGTCGCGGTCAGCGTCCCGGCCGCCTGGGCGGAGCTCGACAGACCGGTCAGCAGGGCGAGGGGTAGGACGAGGACGGTGAGCAGAGCGGCAACTCTGCTCCTAATTCTGCGATGGTGTTGAGACATGGCTCTCTCCCTGTGGGGGGTTGTACAGGGGACGTGCAGAACCGAGCACACGCGCTACCTGGGGGCCGTGGTGCGCGATTCGTGGGGCGTCGGCGGCCAGGGAAGCAGTCGTACGGTAAATGGTCTGGACCAAGCCGTCAACGGTTCGGGACGCGGCGGAGCGGGCCGGGGCAGAAGCTGCCACGACCGCCGGCCGCTGGCCGCGAAAGTCCCGCACTGAGCGGACGGATGGTGGCCGTGCGCTGCCAAGGACCTGGTCAGACGGGCCATCGCCGCGCGGCCCAAGCTTGCGGTGGCCACCGCGAACGAGCGGGTGGCCGGTGGCCGCACGACGGCCCCCGAGCGCCGTGGTCCGAAGCTGACGCACCGTCAATACCTGGTCAGTGGGCTGATCCACGCCGGTGGTCTGGGCCAGTGACCGGGCCGGGTACTCCACCGGCGACCATGCCCGCCGGCGACGATCGCACGACCTCGGCAGACGGATCGGTAGGTGCGCACGCGCCGGCGTCCGGTGGCGCGGATTCCATCTCGGGGGTCGAGCGGGCCCGACGGCCGGATGGAGTGGGGTGGCCGTCGGGTGGGAGGCAGGCCGACAGGTTAGGGGTGGGGGAGTGCCCGACTGGGGTTCTCCGTGGCCTTCAGGGGGGCGCTGACGGTATGTCAGGGGCGCCAGTACAGCGCCGGGTCGGGATGGTCGGCGAAGCCCAGCGCCCGGTAGAGCGGCTCCCCTTCCGCTGAGGCGTGCAGGTCCACGCGTGCGACGTCGCGCCCGGCGAACCAGTCGAGCAACCCGGTCATGATCGCCCGGCTGTGCCCCCGCCGGCGGTGGACCGGGTCGGTGATCACCCCGAGGACGGTGCCCACCCGGCCG